>JAAYAT010000199.1 GCA_012719225.1 Verrucomicrobiaceae bacterium | reverse complement strand
TCCTAGCTACCAGTTGACTTCGCTCCGCTCCGTCCATCTCCGCTTCGCTCCGATTCCTGACTCCTAGCTCCTAGCTCCTTGGCAAGGCGTTGGTCGAGCCAGAGGAGCGCGTCTTCCCGGTTGGAGAGGGTGCCTTCCAGTTGGAGGTCCTGTGCCTCGGTGAGGATTTTTCCAAAGGCGGGTCCGGCCGCCACCCCCCGCGCGATGAGGTCGTCGCCCCGAATCCATCGCGGCGGGAGCAGGGGAGTCTCCACCGAGCGGAATTCCTCTCGTTTTTCCTGGACGAAATCGTAATTCTCAAAACGCGCGTTGCTTCCCGCGCAATCGACGCGGTGCAGTTCGAGTTCGTCGTCGAAATTGTCGCGGGCGAGAAAGCGCTTCAGGGTGGAGGTGCGCATTTTCCGCACATCCTTGAACTGCATGTGGTGAGCCACGGCTTCGGTGGTGGCCTTGATGACCGCATTGGAATACCGCAGCCGCCGGAGGATGTCTCCGGTCATTTTGGCCCCCAGCTTGTCGTGGCCGGAGAAGCGAATCCTGTCCTCCGCCGCGTCATAGGAATAGGTGGCGGGTTTCGCGATGTCGTGAAAGAGCACCGAGAGCACCAGGGGCAGGCTCGCCTCCGCCGGGAGGTGGGAGAGCATGAGCCGGGTATGGACGAAGACATCGCCTTCGGGATGCCATTGCGGGGGCTGTTCGCAGCCCTGCAGGTCGATGATCTCGGGGAGAACCGCTTTCATCAGTCCGCTTTCCACGAGCAGGTCGAACCCGAGAAGCCGCGAGGGACTGAGCCAGATGCGATCGAGTTCCTCGCGAATGCGTTCGGGGCTGATATGGGTGATGCGGTCGGCGACGGCACGAATCGCGGACCAGGTCGCCGCTTCGATGGTGAAATCCAGCAGGGTCGCAAAACGTACCGCGCGGAGGAGGCGCAGGTAATCCTCTTCAAAGCGGTCGAGAGGATCGCCGATCGCCCGAATGAGTTTCGCGTCGAGGTCGGTCGCCCCGCCGACGTGGTCGATCAGGCGCTCTCCGACCGGATCGTAAAACATGCCGTTGATCGTGAAGTCGCGCCTGTGGGCGTCGGCTTCGCTGGTGGAAAAGGTCACGGACTCGGGATGACGGCCGTCGCGGTAGACACCGTCCTCACGAAACGTCGCGATCTCGAAATGTTGCCCGCCCCGTCGCACGAGAATCACTCCGAAGTGAGCGCCGACGGTGTCGCCGCGCGGATAGAGTTTCAGGATTTCATCGGGCCTCGCGCTGGTGGCGATGTCGTAGTCTTTGGGGGGGGCGCCGCGGAGACGATCCCGCACGCATCCGCCGGCGAAGCAGGCTTCGAAGCCGGCCTCCTGCAATTCGCGGACGATACTGCGAGCGGCGTTTTCCATGGCGGGTGGGGTCTCGTGTCAGGGCATGCGGATGCCGAGATCGGCGGCGGTGACGCTGCGGATGCCGCCCCTCGCGTTCATGTCGTCGAAGTGACACCACTCGGACTGGATGGTGCGGAAACCGGCCTCGCGCATCGCCGTTTGCAGCAGGGTGACGCGGCGGGCGATTTCCGGATCGTCCCCGGTGTAGCGCGAGGCGGCCCGGGGGGAGAATTCATCGAAATCGGAGGGCATCGCGACCGGTTTACCATCGAGAGTCACGAGGGTGAGATCGACAGAGATCCCGTAGCAATGCCAGGAGAGACCCTTGTTCGGCGGGACGACAAATTTCGGGTCCTGCACCGCGTCCCAGAGCGCCTCATGCGCCTCGGGCGGGCGCCAGGCGTCCCAGATTTTGAGCGCGTAGCCGTGTTTTTTCATTTCCCGGCTGACTTTGCCGAGCTTCTCCGCGGTGGAACGGTGCAGGAGACAGGGCATCTCGGGGCGGTAGAGCGGGCGATTCGCCGCGGAGGTGACCTTGTAGCGCAGGTCGATGAAAACGCCGGGGACCGCCTTTTCCACGGAGACGAGGTGGTATTGTTTCGCCTTGCGATAAATCGCCGCATTGGGATCGCGTTGGAAGAATCCTTCGCCGTCGGAAACGAGGGGAAGGCCGAGCAGCAGGGAAAAGAGCAGGGCGGTTTTCCTGGAGGAGGTGATCATGATCGCCCGGCAAGGTAGGCCGCTTCCGTTGATTCGCAATGTCGGGGTGGACCCGGGAGAGGTTTCTCCTACAATTGATACTTGTGCCGGCAGGGGCACCGGCTAGGTTGAGCCCATGAGCAAGTTTTCCCAATTGATGGGCCGGATTTCTGGCAAAACGGAAGAGGCCGTGGCGGAGGACTCCACCTCTCCCGTCGCTGACATGGATGTCGCGGCCCGGCTCACCGCCCTGGCCGGGGAAAACACCGAGGAACTCGACTGGAAACGCTCCATCGTCGATCTCCTGAAGCTCGTCGGGATGGACACCAGCTACGGAGCCCGCAAGGAACTCGCCCTCGAACTCGGTTATCTCCAGGCCGAGATCGACAGCAAAGGCTCGGCCGAGATGAACCTATGGCTGCACGGGGAGGTCCTGAAAAAGCTGGTGGAAAACGGCGCTACGGTGCCCGCGGAACTGCTCGGCTGATCGGGCGAATCACTCCCCTTCGCGGGCGTGCAGGGTGTAGAAGCACTCGGGATCGAGCAGGGGCTCCCCCTTTTCCGAGGGGAGATTTTTGCAGAGCACCCGCAGCACCGTGCCCACGGGGATCGCGTCGGTTTTCAGCACGACGGTGCCTCCGTCGGATTCGATCACGACCTCCGAGACGGGGAGATCGGTGCTGCCGGTCGCGGCGAGCGCCTTGACGAGATAGTTGCCCGGTTGCGCCGCCTCGAGACGGTTCACGGGACGGTTGAGGTCGAGGACGATTCCGTCCCCGGCCAGGGCGAGGCGGGTGATGCGATAGGGTTCCGCCGTGCCGGTGAGGGGGACGAATCCGTTTTCCCCGCCACCGAGGATCATGCCCGGCGACATCTCGGCGAGGGCATGGATTGGCGAAGCCGTTTCCGCCCGCAGGAGCAGGGAACCCTGCCAGACCGCGCCGACATTGTCCGGGGTGACTTCGATGAGCCGACGGGAACCGGGGCAGGTGAGAAGCAGTTTCTCCCGGTCATCCTCCTCGAAAAAACAGAGCTGGGTGGGAGGGGATTTCCGGGTCATTTCGGCGGGGATCACGAGCGAAGGCAAAGTCTTCGGCAGAGGAGTCGGCGCGGCGTCGGGCCGGTCGGCGACGAAGGGGGGGAGGGCGGTCAGGGAGAGGAAATATCCGTCCGGGTAGTCGGGCATGTGGAGGCGGGCGGCGAGCAATCCGGCCCGGTTCACCGCGAAGGCCTCGACCCGCAGTTCGCTCTCGGTCACGGTGACGGGTTCCTTCGCGGCAGGATGCCAGGCGACGATGCGGGCGAGAGCGGGTTCGGCGGCCCCGGCGGAGGAAGGGGAAAGGGCGAAGAGGATGCGCCCGAAAGGATCGGCGACGGGACCGGCGGTGATGACGACGCCGGTGTCGCGGCCGACCCAGTCCCGCACCAGGGCCTGGAAGAAATCAAGCGCGACATCCTTGTTGGTGTCGAAGGCCTGGGTCACTTCGTTGGGCGAAGCGGTGATGACGGAATAGCGGGGGCCGATGGCGATGGCCGGTAAGGCGGAAAGTTTGACCTCGGAGTAAAATTGCCACCCGATCTGGCTCATGCCGGGGCTGAATTTGGCGATGCCGATTTGTCCGCGGTGATTGAGAAAAAATACGTTGGCCCCGTCGAGCGGGACGATGGCCCGCACCGTGGGAACGGTATCCTGCGATTTCAGTTGGACGAAGGGGCGCTCCGTGCTCTCCGGGGGATTGGCATCGACGGCGGGTTCTTCGCCAGGAGAGCGGGGCGGATCGGCCGCGGAGACAAGGCCCGCCGCCGCGACGAGAACCGCGCAGAGGAAAAGAGGAGCGGGGAATGGAAAGAGGCGGCTCACTGGGATGCAGAGGATTCGGTGGATGCGGCGGATTCGGGAGCCGCGTCGGTGAGTTGGTAGGTGAGGATGACCTCGCCGCTTTCCTCCGGGGAAACGGTGAGGACATTCTCCTTCCAGGTGCCGACCGCGGCGGAGAGGCGGGGTTTCCAGGCTTCGGGAAAGGTCAGCCGGATCCCCTGCGGGGCCTCGCGCACGGAGAAGCGCTGTTTCAGCACCCGGCCCTCGTCTTCGAGCCAGAGACGCTCTTCGATCGTGAGGGCACCGACGGTATAGAGGAACTCGGGCATCCCGGCGACGAGACGGAAACCGAAATACCGCGGAGTGCCCCGCGACCCGACCGATCCACTGAGCGGCGCGGGTCCCGCCGCCAGCATCAGGTAAGGCGAGGGCGGTGCCGCAGGTGGTGTTTCCTGCTCCGGGGCGTCCTCGTCTGGCTCTGCCTGGTCTGTCTCTTCTGCCACTTTCGGCGTCTCCGCCGGAGGAACCGGCGCGTCCAGATCGAGGACGCCGAGCAAACGGCAGGCCAGGGGATCCCAGAAAATCGCGCGGGGCACTCCGTGGGAGCCGATCACAAAGACATCCGACAGCGATTCGGCGAGGCCTTCGCCGCTGCGGTAGGGGGCGAGCGCTTCTTCGTCGAGGAGAAAATTCCGCAGATCACGGCGGGCGATCTCCAGCTTCATCGGCGCGATCACCGGAGCGCTCGAGACGGGTTCGGAGAGGGAAGACGGGGAATCCTGAATGATGAGGGAACCGCCGCTGTCACTTTCCTGCGCCACGAGAGTGGTCGTCAGTCCCGCCAGCGGGACGAAAACGGCGAAGAGGCGGGGGAGCGCGGACATGGCAGGGCGGAAAAAAGCGGTTGATGGGCTCAGCCTCGGGTGAAGACCCAGTTGTCGGCATCGCTGAGGGCGGGATCGTAGCGGTAGCCCTCCGTCTTAAAGGACTTCATCGGCTCGGGATCGGTGATTCCGTTTTTGACGAGGTAATCGACCATCATGCCACGGGCCTTTTTGGCGAAAAAGCTTACGATCTTGTATTCGCCGCTCTTCTTTTCCTTGAAGTGCGGCGTGACGACGCGTCCCTTGAGGCCCGCCGTGGGCAGGGCTTTGAAATATTCTTGGGAGGCCAGATTGACGAGGACATCCGAGCCGGTTTTGGCCAGGGCGGCGTTGATCCCCTCGGTGAGCCGGTCGCCCCAGAATTCGTAGAGATTCTTCGTCCGCCCGACTTTCAGGGCGGTGCCCATTTCGAGCCGGTAGGGCAGCATGAGATCGAGCGGACGCAGCAGTCCGTAGAGGCCGGAGAGGATACGGAGATGCTTCTGAGCGAAGCGTAGGTCAGCACCCGAGTAGGTATCGAGGGTGAGACCGGTGTAGACGTCGCCCTTGAAGGCGAAGATCGCGGCTCGGGCGTTGTCCTCCGTGAGAGGGAGGGACCAGTCCCGATAGCGTTCGAAATTGAGATCGGCGAGGGCGGGACTGATGTTCATCAACTCGGCCAAGCGAGCGCGGTTCTTTTTGCGCAGCACCGCGATGAGTTCGGCCGAGGATTCCAAATAATCGCATTGCGTGGTCCGGTGAGGCGGACAAGCACTGGTGAAATCGAGCGTTTTGGCCGGAGAGATGACGGAAAGCATCGGTGGGGAAAAGGGGAATTCGCGGGTAACCCCGGCAGTTTACGGCAACGCGGCGAAAAGCTCAACTATTGGCTGACATAAGCTGATTATAACGAGCAAAATAAATTTTAAAAAATAAAAACAAATCGTTTTAAATTTGTAATTATTTGTTAATATTATGGGGAGCCTAGTTTTCCATGACTTCCTTGCCTCCTATTTCCGTTGTTTACCTCGCTTTTTTCGGGGTTTCTCTTGTGGTTCTCTTGTTGATCGCCTGTGTGAAATTGCCGGAAGCCGTGCGCGGGTTGAAGCGCTTCACGCTCCAGACCTTGGCCCGGAGGACGCGCCGCGACCGCATGCTGGCGGATCTGGAGCAGCTCATCGCCGATGCCCGACAGCTCGAGGGAGTCTATCGTTTTGACACGGTTGAGTCGCCCGGTACACCCTGTCAGGCCGAAGCCGGGGCCACTGTCGCGGCGACGGCCTCGATGTCGTCGAGGGTCGCCGCGAGATAGTCGGCGGCGATGTCCTCCAGGGCGGCGAGGGAGTTGACGACCGAAAAACGGCCCCGGAGCAGTTTGCCGTGGCGGAGTCCTTTCGAATAGGCCATCAGCCGTGAGCGCAGCGCTTGCATGGCGTGTCGCTCGCTGGGAAATTTGCCCCACTCGATGAGGAGGCGGGCGTGCCGCAGGATCAGCTCCCAGCGGTCTTCGCAGGGGACGGGGGCGGGCAGGATTCCGCTCTCAAGGTATTGTTTGGCGTCGCGGAAAACCCAAGGATACTGCATCGCGGCGCGGCCGATCATGATCCCCTTGACGCCCGTGTCGCGGCGGCGGCGGGCCACGTCGGCCCCGGATTGAATGTCGCCGTTCCCGATCACCGGGACGGAGACGGCGCGGCTGCACGCGTCGATCACCTCCCAGTCCGCCTCTCCCGAATAGCCCTGGGCGCGGGTGCGTCCGTGGACCGCGATGGCCTGGATGCCGCAGTCCTCGAGGATGCGGCAGACTTCGGGCGCGTTGATGAGATTTTGGTCCCAGCCGATCCGGATTTTCGCGGTCACGGGAACCTGGTCGCCGACGCCCCTGGCGATGGCGGAGGCGACCGCCGCGAGGACGGGGCAGTCGCGCAGCAGGGAGGAGCCTCCGTTCTTGGAAACGACCTTTTTGACCGGGCAACCGAAGTTGATGTCGATGAAATCGGGCTGTTTCCAGTCGATGATTTTTTTCGCGGCCTCGGCCATGCGGGGGCCGTCGGCCCCGAAGAGCTGGACTCCTACAGGACGCTGTCCGTCGTCGAATTCGGTGTAGATGCGGGTGCGCTCGTCGGCCTGCATGATGCCCTCGGCCGAGACGAACTCGGTCACCATGACATCGGCTCCGAGTTCCTTGCAGATCCGGCGGAAGATCAAATCGGTCACCCCCGCCATGGGGGCGAGATAGAGGGGGAATTGATTGTTCCGGAACCAGGGCAGCATGGGGGATGGGGGGCAAAAGGAGGAAGCGCTCACTTTACCCGCGAAGTGGGAGGACGGCAAATGCGGAGGACGGCGCACGAATGGGCGCGTCGGAGGGGAGGTCAGGGGCTTCAAGGCGAGCGCCGCCGGGACAGGCCTGGAGACCTGCCCTACCGAACGCGGTCTGGACAATGACGTCCGCAATGTGATCATCACCAATCATCATCGAAATCGAATTTCCGGCCGGTAAAGATCATCCGTCGGCTCACCGAGGACGGTTCGCCCTACCTTCGCCAAACTTGCTTGGGCATTCAACCCGGCCTTCGGAGGGAAGGGGAGGGGATCTGTGCCGCTTTTTCCAGATTGTCGTAGGCGCCGAAGTCATTGAACCAGATTCGCTTGGCCCAGCGGTAGACGGGATGTTTTTCGGGAATCTCCTCGCCGGTGGGCAGCCATTGGCTGTTGCGTGGTGTCATCGCATCGAGTTCGGCGATGGCTGTTTTTCGTATCGTCGTATCAGTTGCGGAATGTTTCTCCGCGAGGGCTTTGACGAGGTCGGGCCGCTCCAGAACAATGCAGCCGCGGGTGTGCTTGGCGGCGGTTTCGCGGAAGTCTTTGATGAATTCCGATTGGGTGAGGCTGTCGTAGATCGAACCGTCGCGAACGTTTTCCGTGGCGAACTGGATGATGGGGCAGGGTTCGATCGCTCCGGTCGGGGAAATGTGGTGGGAAATGCCGTTGGCCATCGGGCAGAGGGCGCGGCCTTCGCCATCGTAGTAGGCGTCGATGATGCCAAGGGGCAGCTTCACCCGCATGTTCACGACAAATTCGCGGACCCGCCGGGCTTGTTCGGGCGTGAGGGCGAGAGCTTCGTTTGGCTGCGGACCGACCGGACGATAGGTGTGATACCAAGCATAATGAACGCCCCGGTCGATCAGCTTGCGCAGCCAGGCCTCGGTGAGGAGGTCGTCGATGTTGCTTTGGCAGAGACTCGTGGCGACGCCGGTGAGCAGTTTGTGCTCGAGACAGTGGTCGAGGCCCCGGAGCGTGCGGTTGAGGACGTCTTTGCCGCCGCGCCGTTCGTTGGCGATCACCTCGGTGCCCTCGATGGAGATCAGCGGGGTGGCGTTGCCGATTTGGCGGAGCGCCCGGGCCTTTTTCTCCGTGATCATCTGCCCATTCGTGAAAACTTGAAAAAAGCAATCGGGATGCTCCGCCAAGAAATCCAGCAACTCGCTGTGCATGAATGGTTCACCTCCCAATATTCCGAAAAAAGAGTTTCCGTGAGATTTGGCTTCGTTGACGATTTTATTGAGTTCGGCCAAGTCGAGTTTGACCTGTGGTTTGTCCACATCCACCCAGCATCCCTGGCAGCGCAGGTTGCAACTGTTGAGGATGGAGAGGTAAAGGAAGGGAGGGAAGTAAATGCCCTCCTTCATCCGCTTTTTGTAGAGATTGACCGAGTGGATCCCCTTGACCCCGAAATTCCACAGGAACTTCGCGAGATGGCGCTTGTCGGCGCTGCGGAGGACGCGTCCGGCGTAGTGGAGACTGGGGAGAATCATTAGGGGGAAGGTGGGGGAAGGCAAAAAATCGGAAATCCGCCCGCGTCAGGAGAGGCATTTCCGGGCCGAGGCTGCCGTGGCGTTGTCGTGGACCACGGCGTGGAGGGCGGCGGCGATTTTGGCGGGTTGGGGATGCTGCCAGACGTTTCGCCCCACTGCTATTCCGGCGGCTCCGGCCTCGATCGCCTGTTTCACCATGGTGAGGAGGGCTTCGTCGTCCCCGAGCGCGGCCCCCCCGAGGACGATGACCGGAACAAAGCAGGCCTCGATGATGGCGCGAAATTCGTTCGCGCTCGCCCCGGTCGGATAAGCGGTCTTGACGATGTCGGCCCCCAATTCAGCTGCGGCCCGCACGGTGAATCCGATATTTTCCAAGGTGTAGTCGGCGGGACGCCCGATCCCGAAGGGCAGCGCCTCGAGAATGACAGGGATGTCGGCCTCAAGGCTCTCGGAGAGAAGTTCGGCCGCTTCGCGGAAAATGCCCGCCTCATTCGCGTGGTGGGTGTAAAGCATGTTCATGACGGCGTGTGCCCCGACCGCGCATGCCTCGTCGATGCCGTAGAGACGGTAGCTGCCCTCGTCGAGATTCTCGCCGTAGCGAGGTTTGTAGCAGTCGGTGCGGAGGCAGATTCCCTTATCCTCAAGAACTTCGGCCGCTGCAAGGGCTAGGCCCAGATTGACGACGTAGCCGTCCACGACAGGGTTGAGAGCTTCGATCAACCCTATCGGATCCTCCATCCCGGTGACGGGGATGGCGGTGCCGTGATCAAGAGGAAGGATGACGGTGCGGCCATCGGATTGGAAAAATCGGGAGATGTTTTGATCACGATCCATGAGGTCGCTAACGAAACCGTGAATGGGACAAAGATCAAGCTGTCGGTTTTCGAGTCAGAGCTGCGCTGTCCGGTCGAGTGGAGAAAACGCCAATCATTGACGGCGCGTGCGCGCGGAGAGGATTTTTCTTTTTCGGGTTTACCGGACTCCCGGTGGACCTTACTCTCCCCCTGTTTCCGGCGGGCCGCCCCAGAGATGTCGCGCCGTTTTTATCCTTCACTTCTTTTTTCCGTGTCCGCGACCTACCGTGAACTCCAGAAACAGATCGAAGCGTCCGCCTCGGTCCTCGTCATCAGTCACGACCGGCCCGACGGCGACGCGATCGGTTCGGCGGTGGCGATGGGCCTGCTCCTGCGAGGGCTGGGAAAAATGGTGCGGGTGGTGAACCGCGACGCGGTGCCCGAGAGCCTCGCCTTTCTGCCGGGCGCTGATCTTGTCGAGCCTCCCGAGGGCCGGTCCGACGCCGATCTGCTCATCGTGCTGGACTCGGCCGACAAGGACCGCATCGACGCCTCGGTCTGGGAAATGGCCCGGGACATTCCGGTGGTTATCAATCTCGATCACCACGTCAGCAACACCGGCTTCGGCGACCTCGTCCTGGTGGATGGCGCGGCCCCCGCGACGGGACAGCTCGTCTACGAACTGGCGAGCGCCGCGGGTTGGCCGATGGACGCAGCCATCGGGGAAAATCTCCTCGCGGCGATTTCGACCGACACGGGGAGCTTCCGCTATCCTGCGACCACTCCGGCGACCTTTCATATCGCGGGGGAAATCGCCGCCCTCGGCGTCGATGTCGGACGGGTCAACCGGATGCTCTACGAGAACTATCCCGAACGGCGCGTCCTCGCGCTGCAGCGGCTCCTCCAGGACCTCCGTTTCGACTTTTCCGCTCGTTGTGCGAGCGTGGCGCTCCCGCTTGCCGTGTCGCGGGAGTTGGGGCTGCAACCCGGTGACACCGAGGGCGTCATCGATGTGATTCGGGCGGTCGACACCGTCGTGATCGCGGTCTTTTTCGAAGAACTCCCCGACGGGAAAATCCGGGTGAGTTCCCGTTCGAAAGAGGCGTCCTACGGCGTGGGTGCGATCTGTGCCGGATTCGGTGGCGGAGGACACACCCTCGCCGCCGGCGCGCGTCTTCCCGGTCCGCTGGAGAGCGCTCGCGAGCGTTTCCTCGAGGCGGTCGGGACCGCGCTGGGATGATTCCTTTTCCCCGGAGTCCCGAATCGGGAAGGGAAAACCGCAAATGCGTTGCGCGGAGTTCGATTCCCTTCGTATCTTAGCGGTATGCATCCGATTTTCCGTCTCTGTCTCTGCGTGTTTTTTCTCTCCGGATTTCTTCCGGTCGGGGAAGCTGTCGCGGAGGGGGCGGGCGACACCCCGGCGGGCCTCGGTGCGGAGTGGAAGGGGAAAGTGCTGGTGGTTCCCCTCTCGGGCGATGTTCTCGGCGGCGGACGGAGCGGGCGCGATCTCGAGAGGCTCCTCGATGAGGCGGAAATGGCCAAAGCGGCCGGTCTCGTCTTCGATATCAACATGAGCGAATCCGCCGACCTCGCCGCGCAAAACCGCCTGCTCGACCGCATTTCCCGTATCACCCTGCCGACGGTCGCCTATGTGAACGCCAACGCGACCGGCGCCGGTGCCCTCATCGCCCTCGCCACGGACGCCATTTATCTGAGTCGCGGGGGGATCATCGGGGGTGCGGGGTTGCGGAAAGCGGGCACGAAACCCGAGGGGGATGCGGACGACCCGGCCACGGCGGGTTCCGGGCGCGAGGATCTCGCCCGCGAGGAGTCCGTTCTCCGGGCGCGCGCCCGCAGTCTCGCCGGGACCAAAGGCCACCGGCCCGACGTGGCCGAGGCGTTCATCGACGCGTCGGTCGAGGTCCGGATCGGGGACGCGGTCGTCTCGGAAAAGGGAGAGGTTCTCACCCTCACCGCCGAGGAGGCCGTGCGGGTATTCGAGGGAAAACCGCTGTTGGCGAAGGGTATCGTGGATTCCGTGGAGGAACTGCTCGCCGCCGAGGACCTGCCGACGGAGTTCGAGCGGATTTCTCCCCGCGCCTACGGCGAAATGTCGAGCCGCACCAAACTGACCCGCAGCGAGGGCGCGGGGCGGAAAGAGAGCGGGGAAGCCACCGAGGCGGAGGAGGAAGAAGAGGCGGGCGATCTCCCGCTCTTCGGACGTCGCGACGATACCAATTACAAAGGCAAAATTGTCATCCTGAAGGTCGGGATGGACACCCTCGCGACGGGGGAGGCGAGTTTTGATTTCATGGACAGAACCCTGAAGAAGGCGGAAATGGAAGGAGCCGAGGCGATCATTTTCGACATGGACACGCCGGGCGGTTTCGCCTGGCACACCGAGGGTCTGGTCCTCAGCAGCCTGCAGAACGTCTCCCTCCCGACCTATACTTTTGTCAATCCCCGCGCCGAATCGGCCGGTGCGATCATCGCGATGGGGACCGACCACATCTACATGCGTCCGGCCGCCACGATAGGCTCGGCTCTCGTGGTCAGCGGGACGGGACAGGATCTCAACGAGTCCATGGCGGACAAAGTGACCCAGATGATCATCGGGACGGTCCGCAACGTCGCCGAACTCAAGGGACACAATCCCGACATCGCCGAAGCCTTCGTGACCCGCAACAAGGAGGTGAGGATAGACGGGGTTCTCGTCCACGAGGCGGGCAATGTGCTGAACCTCAACAGCGTCCGCGCGACCGAGGTGATCGGGGGGCGCCCCGTGCTCGCCAAGGGCATCGCCCGCGATCTCGAGGATCTCGTCGCCCAGGAATCCCTCTCCGGCGAGATCGTCGAAGCCACCCCGCTCGGGATGGAGGCCTTCGCCCATTGGGTGCAGAAACTTTCTTTCCTGCTCATCATCGTCGGACTCGCCGGAGCCTATCTCGAGATGAACACGCCGGGATTCGGATTTCCAGGGATCGTCAGCGTCTGCGCCTTCGGGCTCTTTTTCTTCGGCAACCACCTCGCCGGGAACCTGGCCGGCTACGAACTGGTCGTGCTGCTCGTGGTGGGGTTGATTCTCATCGCGGTGGAGATTTTTCTGTTTCCCGGAACGATCGTGGCGGGCGTCGCGGGGGTCTCCATGGTCCTCGCCGCGCTCGGTCTGGCGATGGTGGATCGCGTCGATCTGGAATGGAAATGGAGCGGGCTACCGGGTTCGGTGGAATGGTCGACCCTCTTCGAAAATTCCCTCGTCTCCCTGGCCGCCGGGCTGGTGGGGGCGCTCGTCGTGATCCTCCTGGGAATGCGCTTTCTCCCCGAAACACGCCTCGGCAACCGACTTGTTCTCGCGGGAGCGGTCCCGGGCGGGGCCTCCCTTTCCCCTTCTTCCGGGGCGGACCGGGACGGCATCGTCGGGAGCGGGGCGGCGACGAGCTACCTGGGACGGGAAGGAGAAGCCACCACCGACCTGCGTCCTTCGGGAAAAGGGACTTTCGGCGGCGCGCTCCTCGACGTCATCTCCGAAGGCGAGTTCATCCCCCGGGGCGGGCCACTTCGGGTGATCCGGCACGAGGGCAGCCGCATCGTCGTGGAGCGACGGAGGGAAGAGGAGTCGGAAGCGGAAGCCTGACTGCGGTTCGCCTGTGATAAGACGGGCGGATCGGCTCGACCGGCGGAGGGAAGGGGGAACTTGGAAGTTGCAAAAGGGCGGCGTCGCGCGTAAAGGGATGACCATGAAATTTCTGAGTCAGGTTCTCTTTTCGATTGGATTGATCGGCTTCGCGCTGACGGGTTGCGAACGGCACGAGTTCGAGGATACCAAAAGTCTCCACACCGGACACGGGGAGCACGGACATCATGACGATCACGGCGACCACGACGATCACGGGGCCGACGAGAAAGGGAAAGAAAAATCCGCCGAACACTGAGACCCGCACCGGATTCCCCACGGTCCCCGAAAACGAAAAGACGAGCCCGAAAGCTCGTCTTTTTTGTTCGGGTAAGCGATTTATCGAGTTCGTGGAACGGGGTCTCCAGGCCCGTTCCGGCGGGCGGTCCCTTGATCTGCCATCCGCCTCACTCGTGGGCGTCGAGGTCGAGCTCGCGAACCCAGATGTTGCGGAAGCGGGTCGGATTGCCGTGGTCCTGCAGTTTAATCGGGCCGGTCTCGCGGACGGTGTGGTAGTCCGCGACCCGCTTGTGCCCGGTGGCCCCGAGGTAGGGCTGGCGGTGGTGGGTGAGGACTCCGTTGTGAAACACGGTGATGTAGGCCTTTTTCAGGAGGTTGCCCTCGGCGTCCCACCGGGGCGCTTCGAAAACGATGTCGTAGCTCTGCCATTCGCCGGGTTGGCGCGCCACGTTGACCAGCGGCGGTTTGTAGCCGTAGAGCGCGGATGCCTGGCCGTCGGCGTAGGTCTTGTTCTCGAAGGAATCGAGAATCTGGAGCTCGAAGGAGCCGAGGAAAAAGACCCCGCTGTTGCCCCGTCCCTGGGAGTTGCCCTCGATTTTTGCGGGGGTGGCGAATTCCACGTGGAGCTGGACGTCGCCGAACTCGCGCTTCGTTCGCATGTAGCCGCCCACGCCGTGTCCCTTGGGTGGCACTTCCACGAAGCCGTCTTTGACGAGCCAGTCGGCCGGGGAGTTGTCTTTTTCCATGACCCATTCGTCGAGATTTCCGCCATCGAACAGCACGATCGCATCCGAGGGAGCCTCGGAGGCCGTCTTGCCGGGAGTGACCACGAGGGGGCGGGGGCGGGCGTCATCGTGAACCCGCCATTTCCCTCCGGGGAGGTAGGGGGTATCGGTGTAGCCGGTCGGCGCCGTTTTCTCTTGGGCCACGGAGGGAACGGGCGTCAGGGACACCAGGGTCAGGCTTGCTGTCAGGGTGCAAAAAGCGATGGGGGATACTCTCATACGTGGGGGACGGTGCCACGCGAGGCACTTTCTGACAATGGCCGGATGACGGCGGATGGTCCGCTTTTCCCGCCCTCTTTTTTACTCCTTCAGCAGATCCTCCGCGCTTCGGCTGAGTTCCACATATTGCTGCCGCGCTTCCCGGAGGGCGGTGGAAAGTTGGGTAACGAGAGGTTCGACGGCGCTGATTTGTTTTTCCAGTTCGCGGGCTTCGGCTTTGCGGTCGATCAGGGTGGATTGGCCGTTGACCCGCTCGACGCGGATGCCTCCCCGACCCGCGCCGGCTTGGCGGGCTCTGGTGAGCTGGAGTTGGTTGCGCAGTTGGGTGAGGTTGGCCGAGTGATGGGCGAGATCGGATTCCAGGCCGCGGATCCCGAGCATCTGGGCTTCGAGTTTCTGCTGCACGCGGGTGTATTCTCGCGCCCGTGCGGCGGGATCGAGCGGGCGGGGCGGCGGCGGCTGGCTCGCGGGATCCTCGCGGCGGAGCGGCGGGGTGTCCGCGGTGGTCGCATCGGCGGGGGAAGTGGGTTGCCCGGTGGAACGCGGGGGCGGGGGCAGCGTCGGGGACGCGGGGGCGGCCCCCTTGGTGAGCGGGGTGGATTCCGCCGTCTCCGGTGCGGTGTCGGATCGCAGTTTCGGCTTTTCACAACCCGTTCCCACGACGAGAACTCCCAGCAGGAAAATCCGGCCGAGGACTCGAGAGAGGGACTCCGGGATCGCTGTCATGCCGCCGCGCGCGTTACGATTTTTGTAACATACGGAGGACGCCTGACGCAAGCAGATAAAGGGAGGGCGGCGAAGTCGGTGGAATCGACGGAGATTCCCGCCTCCCGATTATTCTTCGAGTTCCGCGAGACGCTTTTGGAGCGCCTTGTTTTCTGGATCCAGCTCGAGGGCCTTGCGGAAATATCCGGCGGCGAATTCCTTCTCGTTGAGCTTGGCGAGGGTCTGGCCGATGTGGTCGAAAATGACCGGATCGGGTTCTTCGATGAGGTTTTCGGCCTTTTTCAGCGAGACGAGAGCGCGGGGGTAGTTGCCCTTTTGAAAATGATACCACCCCACGGTATCGGCGATGGCGCCGCTCCCGGGACTGAGTCGGGCGGCTTCCTCCGCCATGGGGCCGGACTCGTCGAGCTTCTCGCCCCGCTCGATCCACATGTAGGCGAGGTAGTTGAGCACGGTCGCCTTGAAATCCCGGTTCTCGACCGCCGGATCGTTCTCTTCGAGGAGATCGAGTGTCTTGTGGAACAGCTTCTCGGCTTCGGTGAAGTTCCCGGTGCGTTCCTGGGCGGCGCCAAAGCGGAAATAAAATCCCGCGTCGAGTTTTCCAGGCATGTTCTCCGCGAGGGGGATCGCCTTTTCGAATTCGGCGATCGCCTCGTTCCAGCGCTCCAGTTGCGCGAGAGGAAAGGTCAGGAGAAAAGGAAACTCCGCCGATTCAGGAAAACGTTTTGCCGCGTCCTGGAGGAAATCGATCGCCGCCTCGGTCTCGCCCAACTCTATCATCATTCGGGCGAGAGCGCCGTGGTCGGCGGCGGTGCCATCTTTGAGTTCGAGCAGTTTGCGCAGCCGGGGGATGGCTTTCTGGAACTGCTCTCCGCGCATCAGCAGCCCCACGACCCGCTCCAGCAGGGCGACATTGTCGGGATCGGCGTCGGCGAGTTCTCCGAGAATCTGGGCCGCGCCGCCGTAGTCGCCCTGAGCCTCCAACTCGTCGGCGAGACGGATTCGCTTGGCGAGGCGTTCCGCCGCTTCGTCCTTCTCTGTCACCGCTGCGGCGGGAGGAGCGTCCGCCGCGTCCTGCGCGGGGAGTGGGAAAAAGACGCCGAGGCAAAGGAGGACGAGGAGGAGAGCTTTCATGGAAGGGACGGGGAAAAGGACTCCCTGGGTTACGCGTATCGCCGTTTTCCGGATGGAGGCGGAAAACGGCGATGAGCGGGCGGCGGGGGAAGAGGGGGGCGATCAGTATTCTCGATCCTTCTTGATGCCGGGTTCGGGAATGGGGTAGGTGCCATCCGCGGCGGGCATCAGGGGCGAGTCGGAGTCGAGGGTGAGTTCGGCGACGTTCGGTGCCATGACGAATTCGCTGTTGAGCATCTCGTCGTAGGTGACGAGCTGGCCGGTGTGGGCCGCCATCCGGCCCATGGAGGTGACGTTGCTGGCGGCGACACCGCGTTCCACCTCGTTGTGCGGTTTGTCTTCGCGGATCGCGTCGATGAGGACCTCCCATTCGATCTCGTAGGGATTGCCCTCGAGATTGACCCCGCGATCACCGGTGGGGAAGGACCAGAGCAGGTTCTCCGGTTTCCCGCGCGGGTTGAGATCGATGTTGTGGTCTTTGTAGAGTCGCGACTTGGCGGGGGTGTGGCTCGCCGAGGAAATCACGGCGGAACCCTTCGTGCCGTGGGCGTAGGCGGCGAACTCCTGGTGGCAGCCGGTCATGTTGCGGCCTTCGTAGATCGCCTTGGTCCCGTCTTTGAAAGTGTATTCGACGCCGTAGCTGTCGAAATTCTGATCGACCGCGACGAGGACCTGGCCGTTGCGCTCCATCGTCTTGTAGTGACGTCCGCCGACCGCCTTGGCCTCGATCGGGAAGTCGCCTTTGATCATGCACATCTCGTCGATACCGTGGATGAAAAAGTCGCTGAACGAGCCGCCGCTGAGCCAGAGAAAGCTGTGAAAATTCCGGATCTGATACATCAGTTCGCTCAGATCGGTGTCGTTTTTCGGAGTGAAACAGGTTCCGATTGGGCCTTGCATCCGGTAGGACCGCAGGAAGGTGATGTCCCCGATGGCACCGTCGTCGATGCGCCTCTTGAGTTCGTTGCGCGCCTTGCAGTGCCGGCACATCAGGCCAACGCCGACCTTGAGGTTTTTCTCGACGGCCTTTTTGTTGATTTCGAGAAGTTTGCGGGCGGTGAATCCATCGGTGGTGACGGGCTTTTCCATGAAAACATGGAGCCCCTTCTCGACGGCGTATTCAAACATCGGCCAGCGAAAGGCGACCGGGGTGGTCAGAATGACGATGTCGCCCTTCTTGAGAGAGTCCATCGCGTGGCGGTAGCCGTCGAAGCCGATGAAGCGATGCTCCGGCGCGACATCGATCTTGTCGCCGACCTGCGGATCTTTGCTGAGGGTTTCGTGGCTGCGTTCGAGCTTGTCGTCGAAGACGTCGGCCATGGCGTGCAGCTTGAGCGGTCCCAGCGCTCCCGAGACGCCGAGGGCGTTTTTGACCGCCCCGGTTCCGCGTCCGCCGCAGCCGACGAGAGCGAGCTTCAGCTCGGAATTCTCCTGCGCGTGGACGTGGGGCAGGGCGACGCCGGCGAGAACGGAGGCACCCGCGACGGTCTTGATGGCCGAGCGACGGGTGGAGAGGTTGCTGGGGGCGGAATCTGTCATGAGCGAAATGTGACAGGCGGCGTGAATCCCGTCAATCCCTCGTCCACGTAACAAGGTGCACGCCAGGGCTTACGCATGAGTGATGATGGTAATTATAATTTGTACAATTAATTAATGCTGTCATAGGGAAGGATGCTCAACCCTTCCGACAGCCCCGACGATCCTTCCATTTCACCGCTCGAACTGCTTC
>JAAYAT010000198.1 GCA_012719225.1 Verrucomicrobiaceae bacterium | reverse complement strand
CGGTCAGGTCGATTTCCGCGACGAGGTTTTGGGCGAGATCGACCCGCTGGCCGCGGTGATAGACGAGGGCGCGGCGGAGTTCATACTCGGGCCGGTTCGCGGGATCTTCCGTGGCGAGGATTTTGAGTTGCTCTTCCGCTTCGCCCGCCGCCTCGGGAATATTCTCCAAGACGCCGACGAGGAAGTTGCGCAGTCGCATCCGCAACTGTGCCGCGAGGCCCGGTTGCTTGAGCCGTTCGCGGATCGCGCGGGCGACCTTGTCATTGAAAAGCTGCTGTTTGCCGACCTCGCAGAGAATGAGGAATTTTTCGATCTTGTCCTCGGCCCATTCGCCCTCGGCGAAAGCGAAGCGGTTTTGTTCGGAATCGAAAAAGCCGGGCAGTGTCTCGAGACGGCGATGGGCCGCGACCGCTTCCTCCAACCAGCGGGTGTAGCGCGACGAGGTGTCGGCGAGTTCGCGGGTCAGGGCGATCTGTTGTTCCGCGCCGGTGGCGTCGCCCATTTTTCCCAGAATCCCCACGAGGAGTAGCCCCAGATCGAACTGCTTCGGTTCCACCGCGAGCCGGGCGCTCACGAAGACGCGGGCGGACGCGAGAAACTCCCGGCTCACGAGAAATCCCGCCAGGTCGATCAGGGCGGAAATATCCGCTTCGGCGGCATTGACGGTCTTGACGAGTCTCTCCAGGGCGGGGCGGTCATCGCGGACGGCGTAGATCTCGGCCAGCTCGCGGGCGATATCGAGACGAGTCGGGTGGTTGCGCACAAAATCCTCCAAGTAGGGAGCGGCCGCGGCGATGCGATCAATCGAGCGCAGGTAGCGTTGCAGTTCGAGGATGCGCTGGGACAATTCGGCGAGGTCGAGTCCCGCGACGAGAGTTTTGAAATCCTGCTCGGCGTCGGCGTCGCGTCCGAGGGCGTAGTAGGCCTTGACCAGCCGGAAACGCAGGTCGGCGCGATCCGGCGCGATCTCGAGGCGTTGTTCGAGAAAATCCGCGTAGTCCGCCGGGTCGGGGGAGGTCTCGAGCAACTCCAGCGCCCGCGATTCGATCAAGCGCGAGCCGGGCGAATCGGCCAGTGCCGCGAGAATCACCTTCACCGCCTCGGACCGTTTTTCCGAGGCGATCAGCAGATCGACATAATCGAGCACCGAGGTCTCATTCCCGGGATTCGCCTCGTAGGCGGCCTGGAGCACGGCCAGCATCTCCTCGCGCTCCTCTTCGGTGGCGAGCACGCTGATGCGCTGGCTCATGATCTCCCGACGCCGCCAGTGATCGGCGGAGAGCCGCCGCAAGAGGGCGTCGAGCATCAAACCCGCGTCGATCCGGTTGCCGAGTTGGGCCTGAGCTCCGGCGAGCATCAGGTCGATCTCCACTTCGGCGTCGGGTCCGGGACGGGCGGCCTTCGCCTTGCTCAGAGCGCTGATGCTGAGTTCCCAGAACTGGTATCGCTGCATCAATCTGGCGAGGGCGAGGAGACTCGCGGCGGACTGGTTCTCCACCGCGAGGAGTTTGCTGAACTGCTGGCTGGCGAGAGCGCGGGCGGAGGCACCCTCGGACAATTGCAAAAGCTGCTCCAGCCACTCGTTGCGGCGAGCCGGATTGGTCTGGAGATCGATCGCGCGGGAGAGCGCCTCGGTGGCCCGCGCGTCCCCCCGCTCTTCGAGAAAGCGGAACAGCACGTATTGGAGCGGGGCGTAATCGGGATGCAGCCGCACCGCCGAGGCGATCATCTCGTCCGCTCCGCTGCGGTCGACCCGCCGGAGCAGACGAATCAGGACCGTCTTGGCCCCCGCGTCCTGGGGATACTGCTCCACATGACTCCGGTAGAGCCCGACCAGTTCATCGACCCGCTCCGCTCCCCGGTAGAGTTTCACGAGGGACACGAGCGGGGCGTCGAGGAGAGGATCGTGATACAGGGCGGTGCGGTCCCGGACCGAATTTTTGAGAAATTCTTCTTCGGTGAGTTGTTGGGCGACGGTCGGGAGGGAACTGACGAGCACGAGCAACGCGCAGAGGAGACGGGGCCACCCCCCTCTCCTCTCCTCGAAGCCATTCATCAGTGATCGTATCATGAGGTCTGGAACTGTAGCACGGCGCTCCCCGCTCCTGCTTACACGAGCACGGCGGTGGAGACGCTGTCAATGACTTCCCGAACGAGGAGGTCCACACTCTTGGACTCCGCCTCGCCTTGAAAGTTCAGAATGACGCGGTGGCGCAGGGCCGGGAGGGCGACGCGCTTGACGTCTTCGATCGAGACCGCGGTGCGTCCGTCGAGGGCGCAGTGAATCCGGGCACCGCGGATGAGGGACTGCATCCCCCGGGGACTCGCGCCGTAGCTGACGTATTTGGCGACACTCGCGGTTTGCCCCTCGTCCCCGGGATGGGTCGCGAGAACAATGTGGGCGGCGTATTCATTGACGTGGTCCGCGACGGGAATCTCCGCGACGATTTTTTGAAAGCGGATCAGTTCCTCGCCATCGAGGATGCGGGAGAGCTCCGGCATGTCAAAAGAAGCGGTCCGCCGCGAGATCTCCACGAGCGTCGCCCGATCCGGAAAAGGAACCCGCAATTTGAACAAAAAGCGGTCCGCCTGCGCCTCGGGCAGCGGGTAGGTGCCCTCCATCTCCATGGGGTTCTGGGTCGCCATGACAAAAAAGGGCTGGGGCAGCGGCATCGTCTCACCGCCAGCGGTGACGGCCCCTTCCTGCATCACTTCGAGCAGCGCCGCCTGGGTTTTCGGGGTGGCCCGGTTGACTTCATCGACGAGCACGAGATTGGCGAAGACGGGCCCCTTTTCAAAGTGCATGACGCGACGTCCCTCTTCGTTCTCGTTGACGATGTGTGTCCCGAGAATGTCGGCGGGCATGAGGTCGGGGGTACACTGGATCCGTCCCGGGGTCAGACCGAGCACCTGCGAGAGGGTTTGCACGAGAAAGGTCTTGCCGAGGCCGGGCACCCCTTCGAGGAGGATGTGTCCGCGCGCGAAGACCGCCACGAGGGTGTCCGTGAGCAATTCGTCGTATCCGACGATGGCTTTTTGGATCTCTGATTTCAGGGCTTGGAATTTTTCCCTGAATTGTTCCAGATCCTGTTCGAGTTCGTGGCTGTCTCTCATGTAAAATGGTTCAATCAATCGTCGTGAAACGCGTGAAATCAATCCCCTGATTCCCTACCTGCAGGAAACGGGCCTCACTCGTCCCCGTCCTTTTCAAACTGCTCCCGCAAGGCGGAGAAATACCGCAGGACATGCTGACGGCGCGAGAGCGGAAGAGGCTGGTCGTCGAGGGCCTGCTCCTCGACCGCGATAAAATCGGCGATGATGTCCTGTCGGTTGCGCGTCGCCCGCTCCGTCCGCACTTCCCCCTCGACACTTTTCCGGATCGATTCCCCTTCGCTCCCGGCCTGCGCCGTCACCTTCGAATCGCTCGTCGCCTGAAGATCCGCGCTTGTCGCCTCCTCGGTCATCGCGACGGTGCCGCTGCCGGCCTGATCGCCGCCTTTGCCCGACTGAGACGAGGTCCCCTCGCCCGGACTCAATCCCGCGCCGGGGGCCGCCGCCTCCGCCGCTGCCATCCCGGGAACCGGAGCGCTCAGCATCCCGCCCTCGCCCTCTCCCTGCTGCGACTGATCGCTCTGCCCGAGAGCGGACCCGGATTTCCCGTCCGTGGCCGTTTCGCCGGGTATGGGAGCGGAAAAGGCCTGCGCCCCCTTCTCTCCCGAAGGACTCTTTTCTCCTTCTCCCTCCCCGCCCTCGCCGGCAGCTCCCGGTACGGGAATTTTTTGCCCTTCGTTCGGGTCGCCCGGTTCCGTCTGCGGTGCCGCGGCCAGCGTCATCGGCGGTTCCTCCCCGGTTCCCGCATGGATTCCGGGAAGGTCCAGGCCCTCGGGTGTCATCCCCGGCATATCCGCGTCGAGAGCGCGGAGACCATCGGAAGCGGGCGATCCGCTTTCACCCGCATCGGCGAGGCTCTCCATCTTCCGCAGTTCGCTGCCACTGATTTCACTTCCGGCCTCGCGCAGGGTGTCGGCGAGCCGATCGAGTTTCGCCGCGGTCTCCTTTCGCTCGGCCATTTCACGGAAAAATTTCGCCAATTCCTCGAACTCACGGGCGGCGGTCTTGGGCTGCGCGTCCTTCATCTTGAGCGAGGCATTGCCAAATCGCTCGCCGACCGGTTTGGTGCGGTCGTCCTCGGTCGCCGCCTGCATGATCGCGGCGAGGGCGCGGGTCATCCGCTCGTTTGCCTCTCGCGTGATCCCCTCGTCATCGAGGAGATCGTGCAGACGCAGCGTTTCCCCGGCGGCATCCGCAGCGGCCTTGTCGCGGATGAGCAGTCCGAGGTCCGCGGTGTCGGGTTGCTGCGTCATCGCCTCTATCATCGCCTCCGAAGCCCAACCATCGGAATACAAAGCCAATTTTTCGGCGAGTTTTTCCGCCTCGCGAGCACGTCCTTCGAGCGATTCCAGCATCTCCCCGGTGGTGAGCCCCTCCGGATCGGCGAGTTCTTCGGCGACCGCCTCCACTTGTTGCCCCAGTGCCTCGAGCGCTGCCTTTTCCTCTTCGCTGAGCGAGGAGAGAGTCTCAATGCGCTCGGCGGTGCGCTGCAGTTCCTCCGCTTGGAGGGCGGCGGCGTTTTTCATCTCTCCGGTCAGTTCGAGATCGCGGGAATCGGGAGCGGTGCGGAACCACGGTGTAACGGCAAAGAGAAGCGCGACGAGCGGAGCGAGCCACGCCAGGCGCAGCGATGGGAACGGCAGGACCGCCGGAAGGGCAGCGAGCGCTTCGGGGAGCTGTTTCCCAGCGCGTTCGAGGTGAAGTTCCTGAGCCGCCGTGGGAGCCGGGGCCTGGAGAAATTCCCATGCCGAGGAGAAACAATCCTTCCATCCCCCCTTTTGATCGAGCAGGAGCATCGCGGCTCTCACCTGCGGCAGGCCGAGCAAGGCGAAGACCGCCAGCGCGATCCCCCAGGCGAGGAAAATCCCCATCACGACGAGGACCTCGTCGGCGCGCCACTCCGCCGCGATCCGCAGGAGGAGCACCGTGGCAAGGGCAAGGCCCGCCGCCGCCAGATGGGTCCGGCGCAGTCCTCCGGCAAAGCGAACCCGCGCGAGACGGCGTCTCACCTGCCTCGCGGCACCCGTGTAATCGAAGCGATGGGAAGCAGTGTCCAAGAGCGTGAAAGGCGTAAGAGGGCGTAAAAAGAAGACTTCGCGCCGGATCGGTTCAGTTCAGGTTCGCCAGCACTCTCTCGATGCGGCGCGCCACTTCGGGATCCTTCGTCGCGCCAAGCTCGCGCTGCAAGACCGGTCCGGCAAGGTAGCCAAATGCGCCGAGGTCGCGGGTTGCCTCTTCCCTCACGGACCATTCTTCTGCGGCGAGTTGGTCGATGAGACCTTTGATTTTTTCGAGCGTATCCGGAGTGAGCCGCGGAGAGGCGAACTCGATCTCGACGATTTCGCGGACCGGCACGAGCCAATCGCGCCCCTCGATTTCAACGGAGAGCAGGTCGAGACTCAGGTATCCGATGATTTTTCCGCCGTCCCAGCGCTCGATCTCAAAGGCGGGAGCGTCGGTGCTCATCGCCGGAGCGTCTTCCAGCGAGGCCTCGAAGCGGCGGATTTTCCGGATCGCGGAGACACTGGTCTCCAGTGGGACCCCCTCGCTGACCAGCGGCAGGGAGGGATTCGATATCGGACCGACCAGGCTTTGCCCGCCGGTGACACGGGTCACCGTCTCGACCGGATCGGGACTCACCCGCCGCGAATTCGTTGGATCCAAAGGTGTGAAAACACTCTTCAATTCCCTGCCATCCAGCGATATGGATCCCAAGTCAGTCTCTCCGAGATGAAGTTGCTCGCTGGCGATCAGACCCACCACGGCACTGCCGTCCTTCAATTCCACCCGGTAGCCTGGATTCCCCCCTTCAATGGGCCGCATCCAGGCGAGGGAATCGAGCGAGATGGGGAGATCGCCCCAGGGAGTGGTCAGGTTCAGCGAGAAGGCGGCGAGGTCGCGCACCTTGATCCGGTCGCCTCCGTAGGTCTCGACCAAGGCGAGGGAATCCGCCGACCAGTCCGCCCTTTCCGAAGATTTTTCCGCGAGGACAAGGCGGTCGAGGGACGCCGGATCGAGGGCGACACGGGTGCCACCGGTTTGCACGAAGGCGAGATCCGGGGCGATGATCTTTCCGGTGAAAATCTGCCCGTCCCGGAGATACACTCTCCCCCCGCGGGCGTCACCGCTCCCGTTCCCGGCGATCGCGGCGATGGCTTCCAGGGGAAACTCCGCCTCCCCGTAGCGCCCTTGCAATCGGATCGGGCCGCCCTCGGCCTTACCGAAAAGTCGTGTCTGCGCGCCGATCGCGAGAGTGTCCACCGCGCCCGGCTCCAGTCCCAGCGCGGCCACGCCTCCGCGCCGCAGGGCCGTTTCCTTGGATTCCACCGTTTCGGCGCTGTAGTTCACGACAAAATCCCGCCAATCTTCGTCGAAGGTGCGGCGCAGGTTCTCAAAACGGTGCGGTCGGGTCAGGGCCGAGAGGGTGGTGCGGTCAAACTTCTGGGGGATGACCACCTGGGTGACGTGATGCACGATCACCGCGGTTTCTCCGGGGGCGAGCTGCATCGGGTAGCGGAAGGTGATGCCGTAGCGGTTTTGCGAGGAGATCGTCGGCTTCACCTCCGCCGCCGCGTCCGCCATCGTGAAAAGAAACGCCCGGGTGGATTGGGAGGACCCCGGCAGAACGATGATGCCCGACTCGGACGGGCTCAGCAGAACCGGCTCGTCGCGTCCGCGATCGCTCAGGAAAGTCTGGTAATTGCCCGAAAAATGGGTCGCCAGTCCGACCGAGAACCGAACCGGATCGGTCGAGCCGTTGTAAAACAGTTCGGCGTAGCGCAAACCGCCGCTGCTCTCGACGAGGAGAATGCGGCGCTGCACCTGCAGGCCCGGCAGGCTCGCGAAGGGCGTTCCCTGGAGGACGAATTCATTTCCATCGGGGGTCATCATCGGCTGGAATCCGGTGAATTTCTCGTCGTTCACCGTGAGCGCGAGGCCGCTGTTGACCATCGCGTTGCCGATGCGGCCGATGTTGCCGTCCCGCTCCACGCTCCAGGAGTTCCCCTCCCGATCCGTGCGGATCCCGAAGGCGGCGGGCAGGAGTGCGGGAGGACGGTGGGCCGGGATGGCTTCGGACGCGGGAGACACGGCCCCGGAGGCACCGCGGCTGGTGGGTTCCTGAGCGAAGCCGTGGTTTCCTGACCCGGCGGAGACCGCGAAAAGGACCAGGGTGATCCGCAGACAAGGGGAAATGGAACAGGGTTGGGTCATAGATCAAGGAGTGTCCCGCCGGTAGCCGAGGACCCAGCTTTCCGGGATCGCCATCTCGACCCCGTTCCGCACCAGCGGGAGATAGGCGGAGGCGAGTCGCCCGGTGAAGGTCTCGCCGGTGTTCAGTTCCACTTCGAGAAGGCCATCGGCTTCGGGACGGACGGGGCGTCGCAGACTCACGATACGGGAGGTCTCGATCCGCCATTCCTGTCCCGCGTCGGTGAGGGTGAGCGCTTCCCCGGCGAACCCGGCCTCGACGAGGTGGTTCCCGGCGAGGAGAAAGGCGGTCGGCGGCCCTTGTCCCGTGGGCACTTCGGCGAAATCGAGCCACATCGCACCGGAGGGGGTTCCGGTCACTCGCGTCGCCGCGGTGGCACCGACCGACCAGAGGTGGTCGATCACGGAACTGGGGATTTCCACCGTGCCGCCGGGCGTCTCCAGAGACCAGGTGCCACTGGCGAGCAGGGCCGAGATTTCCGTACCGTTCCGATGGATCGCCCGCAGCCTCGGGCTGGGACGGGAGATTTGCCCGGCCTCCACGAGATCGGACCAAAGCCATTTTTCCGGTCCCCAGGGCGTCATCAGTTCCAAGGTGCGATCCGCCTCCGCGAGGACGGGGAGCACCGTTCCGTCGAGCAATTGGAGAAAATGCGTTGCTCCCGTCGGGACCACGCCGTCCTTCGCCTCGGTCGCGAGGAGCAGCAGACCGAGACCGGCGGGGTCGATTTTCTCCCCCGCCGACGCTGTTCCGTCGGCGGTTTCCGCAGCCGCGCCGCCGTTTCCGTCCGTGTCGCTGGCTCCGCCGTTCCCCGGGGTCCATTCGATCGCGCCCTCCCGAATCGCCCCGGCGAAGACGCGTCCGTCGCGAAGATAGACGAGGGGATTCCGCCCGTTGCCTCCACCGCCGCGGATCGCCGCGATCTCCGTCATCGCGACCTCTCGATCCCCCGTGTAGGCAGTGGCCACGGTCAGGGAACCTTCGCGCTTGACCGTGCCGGCGATCTGATTGGTGGGGCTGATCCAAAGGATGTCTTCGGAACGCCGGTGGAATCCGATGCGGTCGGTGAGACGGTTCAGGGCGACGAGCGCCTTGATCTGGGCGGGAGCGCTCGCCTCGATCTGAAAAGCGGACGGGGCGAAATTCACCACCTCCGCATAGGCGGCGGGATCGACTTCGGGCACGATGAGCTTGTCGCGCTGGAGGAAGGGGGAAATCGCCGCGAGATCCTGGGTCACATCGGCGAGGTTTCGCTGCAGGATCCAGTGGAGGAGACGGCGGGACTCTCCCGCCGGAATCTCCAGCGAATAAAGGAAAGTGAGTTCCCGCGAGTTCGCCGAGGCCTTCAACTCCGCGATTTGCCCCCCTTTTTCCGAACCCATCACAAAGAGCGTGTCATGCCTCCCCTCGCTGGGGCTGAAGTGGACGCAAAGACTGTAATCGCGCGCCCCGAGCTGCAGCACCGGATCGTGAGAGAGCAGCCCGCCGCCGCTTCCGTGGAGACTCTGCCAGGCGAAGGGGTAGGTCGTGCGCAGGGAAACGTTGACGGTCTTTGCGGTTTCCGAATCGTTGCGCACCGTATCAAAAACCCGCACCGCGGAACGGCGGGTGTCGAACCAGAGATCGCGTGAAATGGTCAGGTCGCCCCGCTTTTCCTCCAACCGAATGTCGGTTTTCTCGGCCCCCGCCTGCGGTGCGTGGAGGGAAGCTTTCGCGGGGGCGAAAGCGGTGCCGTCGATGAGGAGATTCAGCCCCGATTGCAGATACTGGACATCGCCCGAGACCAAGGCCCCGTTACCATAGGCCTGCCAGAAAAACCCCGAACTGTCCTGCACCGAAAAAAAGCGATCCGGAATCTCGGTGACCTCGACGGCTTCCGCGGAAGGGGTGGCGGCGTCCTGGGCATAGCTGGCGGGAGCCTTTGCCAGGGCCGGGAAAAGGACCAAAAAAGCAGTGAAAATTCGAGAATCTGGAATCAGGTGGAACACGTCGGCTCAAATGTAACGAATATAAAGCACTTGGAAACCCTAATTTCCTCCGCTTTCCACCAATTCCCGCGTCACGGGGCATCCCCGCCACGCCATCTCGCGCCATCCCACGCCATTGCGGGGCGGGTTCGGGGAATTTGCATTTGAATCCCACCCGATTGAATCGCATCGTTGTCCTTGTCCCCTCACCTTTTCCCTTTCCTTGAGCCACTCCCCTCCCAGGATCCTGTATTGTCGTTGTGCCTTCGCCCAGGCCGTGCCCGCCGCCACCAAGGACGCTGTGCTCGCGCAACTCTGTGATTCCGGGGTGAGTTTCGAATCCGTCCCGGACCTCTGTGAAATGTCCGCACGCCGGGACCCCGCTCTCGCCGAGATGCTGTCCGGGGAGGCCCCGGTGAAAATCGTGGCCTGCTATCCCCGTGCCGTGAAGTGGCTTTTCCACCAGGCCGACGCGCCCTTTCCGCCGGAAGATCAGGTCGAGGTCCTCAACATGCGCGAGCTCACGCCGGAGGAAATCGGCGCGCGCCTTCTCGAAAACTCATGAAGAACGACATCCGCCCGCTGCAGGTCATCGTCTACGAAGGCAAGGGAGCCGAGGATTGGTCGAGCGAGTCCCGTCTCGCCGTCACCACCACCCTCCTCGACCAGGGGCACTCCGTCCTGCGGATCGCCGGGAGCGTCCCGGCCGGTTCCGATCCGCGTCGGGGTCGGACTTCGCATCTCCCCGTCGTGGTCCTCGGGCGGTTCACCGGACCCGTCCCCGAAGTGGTGGACGAGAGCGCCACGGCCCGAATCGCGACCCGCGACACAGGCGGTCTCTCTCCCGAAGAAATCGTCGACCTCGTCGCGACGACGCGGGAAGAACTCGGCGTCGAACTCAACCAGCCCGGCGTACCCGGATCGTGGAAGCCTTGGTTCCCGGTGATCGATTACGACCGATGCACCAACTGTATGCAGTGCCTCAGCTTTTGCCTCTTCGACGTCTACGGCGTGGATGGCGACAAGCGCATCCAGGTGCAGAACAACGACAATTGCAAAACGAACTGCCCGGCCTGCTCGCGGGTCTGCCCCGAAGTGGCCATCATGTTCCCGAAATACCACGCCGGCCCGATCAACGGCGAAGAGGTCAAACAGGAGGACGTCGCCCGCGAGAGCATGAAGGTGGACATCACCTCCCTCCTCGGAGGAGACATCTATTCCAGTCTCCGCACCCGCAGCGAAAAGGCCAAATCCCGATTTTCCAAAGAACGCAGCCCCGACAAAGCCCTCAACGAGCGCAAACGCTGCCTCACCAAATTGCAGCAGTCGGGCCTCATCCCCGCCGAGGTCCTCGCCGAACTCGACCTCGCTTCCCTCCCCTCACCCGAAGAAATCCAACGAAAGGCCAAAGAACTCACCGCCCTGCGCGCGGAACAGGCCTGAGAACAGAGTCGCGCGACATTCGGTTTTTCCCCTCGGATTTTCGATTGCGTCCCGCCGCGCTTCCCGTCACAATTCCACCATGAAAACCCCACTCCTCGTCCGCTTCGCCTTCCTCTCGCTCGCTCTCGGATTTCCCGTGCTGCTGAGTTCCTGCACCCCGTCCGAATCCGGCGGCGTCACCGCGGACGGCTATTCGGCCCCCGCCCCCGTCTCCCCGATCGAAGCGACCGAGGCGATGCGCAGCAAATACCGCGAATTTCGCTGAGGCGGGAGGACGCGAGGCATTTAGGTTTCAAAAGGGTTCAGGAGCTTCACTCCCGTGTTTTGAAAGTCAGTCACGTTCCGCGTCACCATCGTGAGACCGTGGCGATGGGCGGTAGCGGCAAGTTGGCTGTCGAGGGAAGGAACGACGATGCCTTTCTTCTCCCAACCCGCCAAAAGTTGCCCCCACACATGCGCGATGCCGACATTGAAGCTGAGAACCCGGCCATCCATGCGCTGGCAGAGGCCGGAGAGCCACGATTGGAGCGCCGTTCTTTTTTTCCCTGAAGGCAGTCTCTCAATGCCCCTGCGCAGTTCGCCGATAGTGATGGTGCTGACATAGAGTTGCGGTTCGTGATCGCGCAACCATGTCACCACCGTCGCGTCCGGCTTGGACTTGGCGAGTTCGCTGAAGACGTTGGTATCGACGAGATAGCTCACAGGTCGATCGGTGAGGAGGAGTCCTTGGCGCGAGGTGGCACAGTGAACGGCGCTGGACACGCCAGCAAATGATCCACCAGCCCGTGATTCGGCGGTCGGGAAATGCGGCGGAGCAGAATGGTGTCATCGTCGTCGATGAACACCTCGAAATCCTGCCCCGGCTCCAAATGCATCTGCTCCCGCACGGAACTGGGTAGGACGATCTGGCCTTTTTGGGAGAGAACGGTGGTCATGGTGGGAAAATCTTACCACAGATAGAGAATCCCTGCAAAGACCTGTTTTGAAGAAACAGGATGACAGGGAAGCCAAGAGAGAGCCTTCCAGAATACAATCTTCTCACGATCCCTTCGAGAGCGACACGGTTTTTCTTCCCTTCCTTCGGCGGATCTGTTATTCCTGACTCTCGCGCGAGTTATGGAAGAGCACAGCATCGTCGAATCGGTCCTCGATAATCTCCCTGTCGCCGTTTTCGCCAAGGACTCGACTTCCAGCTTCCGCTTCGTTCTCTGGAACAAAAAGCAGGAGGAAGTCACGACGATCCGTGCGACCAAGGCGCTCGGGCGCAACGACTACGATCTTTTCGCTCAGGAATCCGCCGACTATTTCCGCAGCGTCGACGAGGCCGTCATCAAACGGGGCAAATTGATGAAGGTTCCCGAGGAGATCATCGAGACCGAAAACGGACGCGAGGTGCATCTCCGCACGGTGAAAATCCCGGTCCACGACAAGGAGACCGGACGCCTCCTCGTCGTGGGGATCAGCGAGGACATCACCGAGCAGGTCAAATCCCGCGAGCAGCTCGAGCAGCTCAACCGCCACCTCCTCGCCACCAACAAAGAGCTGCAGGAAACCCAGATGCAGCTCATCCAGGCCGAGAAACTCGAGTCGATCGGGCGCCTCGCCGCCGGTGTCGCCCACGAGGTGAAAAATCCGCTCGCCCTGCTCCTCCTCGGGGTCGATTACCTCTCCCACGGCGTCGATCCCGACGATGCCAACGTCGACACCATCCTGCAACAGATGCGCGGAGCGGTGGACCGCGCCGACCGCATCGTGCGGGGCCTCGTCGACTTCTCCTCGCAGCGGGCGCTCTCGCGCGAGGCGACCGAACTGAGCCGGGTGCTCGACGAAGTGCTCCTCCTCACAAAACACGAACTGACCCGTTCCAACACCCAGGTCACGGTGAAGATCGAAGACGATTTGCCCATGGTGTTTCTCGATATGTCGAAGTTCGAGCAGGTCCTCATCAATCTCATCATCAACGCGGTCCACGCCATGGCGGACGCGAGCGCCCGCCAGCTCACCATCCGCGCCCGCGCCGAATCGCTCGAAGACGTCGCCAAGAACGAGGGTGCCCGCACCCGCGAGGTGTTCCGCAGAGGTGACCGCGTCGTCATCCTGGAGATCATCGACACCGGATGCGGGATCGCGCCGAGCGACACCGGACGTCTTTTCGATCCCTTTTTCACCACCAAAGCCACCGGACTCGGGACCGGTCTGGGTCTCTCCGTGGCCCGGCGCATCGTCGAGCTCCACGGAGGCCAACTCACCCTGCGCAACCGCGCCCGCCAGCGCGGTGCCATCGCCCGCCTCACCCTCCCCACGAAACCCGGGACCGGAAAAGTCAGGACGAAACCGAATTCGGCGGAGGAGCTGAAAATGCCGAAAGAGATTGACACCTCGGGCGCATAAATGGCATTCTTGAATCAGATCAAAAAAGCAACCGGGAGAGGGATATGGCGCGCAAAATTTTACTGGTCGATGACGAAGCGGGATTCACGGATCTGTTGCGGATGAACCTGGAGAAGGGCGGTCGCTACGAGGTTTGCATCGAGAACGATTCGACCCGGGCTGTCGCCGCGGCGAAGGCTTTCCAGCCCGACATCATTCTTCTCGACGTCGTCATGCCGGGTATGGACGGCGGAGATGTCCAGGCCGCGCTCCAGGCCGATCCCCTGCTCTCCCGGATTCCCGTGCTGATGCTCACCGCCCTGGTCGATTCGACGGAACTTTCCGAAGGGGCCGTCGCCCAAGCCGGTTCCCAGATGGTCCTGCCCAAACCGGTCAATCTCGATCTCCTCTTCCGCGTCCTCGGCGAGCTCCTCGGGGAAACCGCGCCCGCCTGAACCGGAGATTCCGGACATCGGGTGTGGAATCGGGTGTG
>JAAYAT010000018.1 GCA_012719225.1 Verrucomicrobiaceae bacterium | reverse complement strand
TTCGCCGTCATGCCGCTCTCGGCCGAGGACGATAGGCTCCGCGTGAACGTCATCAACGCGGCCAAGGAATTCGGCGACGAACAGCTCAAGCTCCTCGAGCCCGTCGCCGAGCGCATCGTCTGGCTCGACCTTGCCCGAAGCCAGATCACGGACGAAGGCATGAAATCCGTCCGCCTGATGCGGGAACTGGAGCGGCTCCACCTCGAAAACACCGCCGTGAGCGACACTGGCATCGCCGAACTCGCCCCCTTGGAAAAACTGGAGTATCTCAATCTCTACGGGACCCAGGTGGGCAACGGAATTTTTGAAACCTTCGCGAAAATGCCGGGCCTGAGAAAAGTCTACCTGTGGCAAACCTCCGTCGACGCCACCGCCGCCAAGGCCTTCGAACGCAGCGTCAATCTCCAGATCAACACCGGAGTCGAACTCGCCGACGCACCCGAGCCCCCCGCCCCGCAGGAAATCAAAAAACCGGCCGAACCGGAAAAGGCCGTCGAGAAAAAACCCGCCGAACCCAAAAAGGCGGAACCGGCCAAGACGGCGGAGAAAAAGCCCGCCCCTGCGAAACCCGCCGAAGCCAAAAAGGCGGAACCAGCCAAGACGGCGGAGAAAAAGCCCGCCCCTGCGAAACCCGCCGAGCCCAAAAAGACGGAACCGGCCAAGGCGGCGGAGAAAAAACCCGCCCCGCCGAAACCCGCCGAACCCAAAAAGGCGGAACCGGCCAAAGCGACGGAGAAAAAGCCCGCCCCTGCGAAAACCGCCGAACCCAAGAAGGCGGAACCAGCCAAGACGGCGGAAAAGAAACCCGCTCCAGCGAAACCCGCCGAACCCAAAAAGACGGAACCAGCCAAGACGGCGGAAAAGAAACCCGCTCCAGCGAAAACCGTTGAACCCAAAAAGGCGGAGCCAGCCGGAGCCGCGCCGAAACCGGCCCCCGCTCCGTAACCTACTGCACCGATCTCTTCCCTTTTTCTCGCTCCTGAAATGCGTCCGACACAAAACACTTCGACATTGCGCTCGATTTTGCGCTCTATTTTGAGTGTTCCCGCGTAGACGGCGGTCGTATGCCTTTCAGAGAGCACAATCCCATGATGCCACGTTTTATCACTTCCTTCCTCTTCTCACTCCCCGCGCTCCTGCTTTTGGCCGCCTGCGGAGATTCCGGGACCACTCCCGGCCTCATCCAGCGGACGCTCTCGGATTCGGAGAAGAGTTTCAAGTTGGCCGAGTCGAGCACCGAACGCTTCCGCTACCAGACCACCCCCGCCGCGGGCGGCGCGGCCAGCGCGGAGGGGAACGCGGGCACTCCCACTCTCATCTACGACACTCCCGACGGCTGGGTCGAGAAACCCGGTTCGATGATGCGCGACATCAACTTCACCATAGGCGAAAAAGGCGAGGCGGAATGCTATGTCGCCCGGCTCCCCGGGGCCGGCGGCGGTCTGCTCGCGAACGTCAATCGCTGGCGCGCCCAGATGGGTGCGGCGCCCCTCACCGAGGAGGAGGTCGCGGCCCTCCCCACGAAGCCGCTCTTCGGACAGGAAGCCCGGTATGTCATCGTGGACGGCAGCTACACCCCGGGCATGGGGAGCACCGACACCTTTGAGAACTACCGCCTCCTCGGGCTCATCCTCGCCTCCGACGCCGGAGCCGTTTTCGTGAAAATGACCGGTCCCAAGGATCTCGTCGTCGCCCATGAAGCCGCTTTCGATCAGTTCACCCGCTCCATCGACGTGAAGCTCAATTGATTTTCCCTTTCGCATTTCCCGTTTCCGCATTTTCGCATTTCCCCTTTTTTCCATGGCTAAAGCCCCTCTCGATCGGTCCATCTCGCAATGGCCGCGGCATCTCTACCGCTTTTTCACCTCGTTCAAACTCGCGACGGTGGTCCTCGTGCTCATGACCGTAGTAACCTTGCTGGGCACTCTCGGGCAGGTCGACAACGGTCTCCACGCGGCCAAGGTGAAGTATTTCCACTCCTTCGTGTTCGCCGAAAAGATCTTCGGCGTCCCCGTGATCCTGCCGGGGGGACTGCTCCTCATGATCGTCCTCTTCGTCAACATGACCCTCGGGGCAATCGTGAAGGTGCGGAAACGCTGGAAGGGGGCTGGGCTCCTCATTTCCCACTTCGGCATGCTGATGCTCCTCGCCGGTGGCTTCATCACCTGGGCGTTCTCGACCGACGGATACATGGCGCTCTATCCCGGGATGTCCTCGAACCGCGTCGAGAGCTATCGCGAGTGGCAGCTCGAGATCGTCCCCCTCACCGAGGAGGGTGTCGCCGAGGAAGCCTGGATCTACCCGGCGAAGACCCTCGAGACGATGCGGCCGGACGAACAACGCGTCATCCAGACCGAGGCGCTGCCCTTCGACATCGTCATCAACGGGTATGCGAAAAACGCCACCCCCATCCCCGTCTCCGCGCCCATGGCGGCGGGCGTCTCCGGAAAGGAGATCGACGGGTTCAAACTCTCCCCGCAGAAAAACTCGAAAGAGGCCGAGCAGAATCTGCCCGGTGCCTTTGTCGAATTCCGCCCCCGCGACGGCGGCGATCCCATCGAGGGCATCCTCTGGGCGGGTTCCTATCGCTTCGACCCCCGCGAAAAGCCCATGCCCTTCACCTTCATCGTCGGCGACCAACTCTACGGAGCGCTCCTCGTGAAAAAATCGTGGACCGTGCCCTTCACGGTGCGGCTCGATGAATTCATCTTCGAACGCCATCCCGGCATCATGACCGCGCGGAACTACGAGAGCCGCGTGACCCGTTTCGAAGAGTCCCATCCCGACGTCGCCCTGGAGATCAAAATGAACGAACCGATGCGCCACGCCGGCTACACCTTTTTCCAGGAATCCTTCGGACCCTCCGGTTCCCAGCCCGGAGACGAGATGTTCTCCCAGTTCGCGGTGGCCAACAACCCCGCCGACCAGTGGCCGCTCTGGGCGCTGATCATCACCGGCTGCGGACTCGGAATCCACTTCGTCATCATGCTGGTCCAGTTCACGACCCGCTCCCGCACCAAACGCACCACCCAGGCCCTCTCATGAAGCATCTCCCTTTCTTCGCGCTCGCTTTGGCGATCTTCGCCTTGTTCCCCGCCGGGCTCACCGCCCGCGAGGCCCCTCACTCGGGCCTGCAAAACTACGTCCCCTGGGAGGAGGAAACCGTCCACACCTTTGAGAACATCCTCGTGCAGCAGGACGGACGGGTGAAGCCGCTCTACACCGTGGCCCGTTTCTCCCTGCTGC
>JAAYAT010000197.1 GCA_012719225.1 Verrucomicrobiaceae bacterium | reverse complement strand
GCCGTCGCCGCCGCGATCAGTCCGGCCTGGGTCGCCTTCGACGCGCCCTCGGCATTGCCTGCCTCGACAAAAATACGCTCTTCGCCGCTCGCCTTGACCAACACTTCGCTGCCCGCCGCCAGCGCGGCGGTGCCGTTGGGTGCGTGGATCTCGCCGTGATTTTCCACCGTCCGCGCGATGAGGATCACATCCGAGGACGAAGCGCTGATCTTGCCGAGGTTCACCACGGAGGCGTCGGAGTTGCCTTTAAACCGCAGATCTCCACCGGAGAGGAAGTTTTCGTCGGAAATGTCCAAGGTCGAGGCGAGGAATCCGCCCGTGTCAACCACCCCAGTCGGGCCGACGAGGATGCCGTTGGGATTGATCAAAAAGATCTGTCCGTTGGAGCTGAGAGTCCCGTGGATGGCGCTGGGGTTGCTTCCGAAAACGCGGTTGAGGGCCGCGCTGCCGGCGGACGGTTGGATGAAGGTGGTGGTTTCACCCGCCGCGATGGAGAAATCCTGCCAGTGCAGGATGGCGCGGTCGGTCAGTTGGTTGACAGTCAGGGTCGAGCCGTGCGAGGAAATCGTGGCCTGTCCGGCGGTGACCAGTCCACCGCTGGGGTTGGCGTAAAGGGAAAAGGGAAAGCAAAGCGAGACGAGGAGCGGGAGCGCGATCCAGCCCCGCCAGCGAAAGAGGAGGAAGATAAAGCGGCGCGCCGCGAGCGAGCCGGTCTGTTTCCGTGAGGATCGGGTCGGGTTTTCCCTTTCGAAGAGGGGGTTCTCAGAGCGACGGGAGGGTGGGGAAGAGGTCATGCGTTCGGGGGGCGCGGGCAGGCAGGGTTTCCACCGATGTAGGAACATTCTGTATAGAGCAATGACCTGACATTGCAAACAGAAACATTCGGTCGGAACAGGCTCGCTATCAGCAGGTCATCCGCCACCCGCCCAAGACGGAACGGTGCGTATTTTGGCTATATTGGTGGCTATGGAAAATCGGGCGTAGAGGAAGATGCTAATCTTCCCCCGGGGGAGATCCCCGTCTGCTGAATGAGCGAGGGAATTTTAGCAAATTCCGCGAAATCGAAGATGCCAATCTTCCCGGGGGGCGGGGCGTTTCTTCACCGCTCGCGTTCCGAGCGGGGATCGTCGCCGTGGGCGAGAGCGCCGATGTAGTCGACGAAACGTTCGATCTCCTCGTCGCTGAGGCGGGAGGAAATCTCGACCATTTTCTGGCCGTAGATGTCGCCGGGATCGGCGCCGCGTCGCCCGGAGCGGTAGTTGATGAGCTGACGCCGCAGGTAGCTGCGGTTCAGCGAAATGAGGGGAGCGCTGTGGAAGGCGACCTCGCCCATGCCGTTGTAGCGATGGCATTCCATGCAGGTATTGGCGAACTGATAGCGTCCGCGCTGGAGATCGGTTCCGGCCGGAGGGGCCTCGGTGAGGATCATGGGCATGGCCGCGACCACGGCGGCAATCTCACTGATTTGCTCGTCGGTGAGGCTCAGGGAAATCGCCCGCATTTGCTGTCCGGGGAGATCCTCGGGGTGGAACCCGCGCTGGCCGCTGCGGAATTTGCGCAGTTGCTCTTCTCCGTACCAGACCGGCAGTCCCGCGATGTAGGGGCTGAAAAGCTCCTCCTTGCCTTCCCCGTTTTCCCCGTGGCAGGTGGCGCAGATTTGTCGGTAGATATCCGTGCCGCTAAGGGAGTCCGTGAGGGAATCGGTCAGGGCTTCGACCGATGGTACGGCGGACGCGGCAGCGGCGGCGGTATCGGGTTCGCTCTCGGCGCAGGAGTGCAGCAAGAGCGATGTGACGGCGACGAGGGGAGAAATGACAAAACAAAGCTTTCGAGGCATGGCCACTCAGGGATTGGAGATTCGCGCCGTGGTGACGGGGCGAATCAGATCGCGATAGGTTTCGTGGTCGAGGAAAAACACGTCGGGCGATCCTTCGATCCGGCCGAAATACACGTTGGTCGAGGCCGGGGCGAAGGTCAGCATCTGCGTGACCTCACGAGGTTGGTTGGTGGCGCGGTCGAGTTCCGTCGTCACGATCTTGAACTCCGCGCTGGGTGTTTCAAGGGCCTGGTAGGCGGGACCGAGGGAGAGATACCATCCGCTCGCGGTGAGGGCGCCGAGTCGGTCGCGGAGACGCCGGGCCGAGGGGATGTCGAGGCTGCGGGTGAGATCGACACCGCTGCGGGACGCCTCCCAGCGATCGCGGCGGTAGTCGTAGAGGAGGGTCAGATTTTCTTTCCCCGGCAGCTCCCGGGTGATGGACTTCAGGTGCATGGGGCTGAAGGTGAGGACGTTGAGCGAACGCCACTTGATGGGATGGGTGGGGATGTGGTTCACGAAGGTGGGATCGAGTTGGTAGACGTAGGGTTCACCATCGAAGTTCGCGTAGACCCGCTCTTTCTCGCCTTCGAGCCAGCCGAGGTTGAGGACCCGGGCGAGGTGTTGGACCTGGCCGGGGCGACCGTCCTCCAGCGGTGCTCCGGGAAAAACCAGATTAAAAATGACCCGCCGCGCCGGAGGATTCAGTCCGTATTCGGCGAGATTTTCCGCCGAGTCGGAGGTGAATTCCAGAATCGCCGCGTCATTGACCGCGTTGACGAGGGAAGCGACTTCGGCGGCATTGGCGGGAATGAGTTTGTTGTTCAGCTTCACGGTCCAGGTCGGGTTTTCGGCGGAACGGTCGGACTTGAGGTAGACGAGGGGATCAATACGGCTCTGGACGGTAATGGTGTCGAGATACTCCATGGGGATACGGGCGAGGGTGCGGTCGCGGAGATCGTTGGCGGAGTCCGGCAGTTTCGTGAGGAGATCGGAACGGAGACGATAGACGAGGGGGCGATCCGAGGCGCGCACCTCCAGCAGCGGCAGGGGCCCTTCTCCGCCGGGTTCCAGTTCTTTCAGGTAAACCGTGAGCGGTGTTTCGACTCCGTAGACCTGGAACTGCAGCACCGCCGCTGTCTCGGGCAGGGGGTTGGGAACGGGGTCGTCGGCGACTCCATCGGCGACGACTTCCTCGATGCGCAACGCGGCGATGTCGGTGAACAACTGGTCGAGGGCTTCACGGTTGGCCCAACTGCGGAGCGGTTCGGTCAGGGTCCAGTCCTGCAGGGGCGGGGTGACGCGGCGCTGCAGCGCGATCTGCCCGTCGGATTGTCTCAGGACGAGTTCCACGATGGCCTCGACCGGCGCCCCGAGAACGCGGCGGTCCCGGAGGGCGAGGAGCGGGTCTTCCAGCAAAGGGCGCGGGTTGCCGGCGACGACGAAGGTGCCTCCCCCATCGCCCTCGCGGCGGGCGTAGAGGGAATCGGTGCGCGGGGATTCCAAGCCGAGGACGATGGTCTCTGAGATTTCACGTCCTCTTTTCCCGGCTTTGCCCGTGAGCGTCACGCGGATGGCGGTGTCTCCGCTGAGACCGATCTGTTCGTCACTCATCCCGTCTTTTTCACCGCTGATGGTGTCGAGAATTCTGAGGTGATTGAGGGTGTCGAGGAGCGATTGAATCACGTCCGCATCGACGCGGTCTTCCTGCGGTTCGGTGAAAAACCAGAAGCCACCCCGATGGGTCAGCGCGGTTTTGTCCCCGGCTTTTTCGATCTCGATGCGCTCCAGTCCCGCGAGGTCGAGGCGCAGCAGCACATTGGCCCGCGCCGCGGCTCGCTCGCCCGCAGCGGGTTCGCGATCCACGAAGTGGGTGAGGATCGCGAGAAGGATCACGGTCCCGGCCAGAATTGCTGTGGTGGTGATTCTCATTCTTTCCATGCTAGGCGCGGCGGCGCATCCAGACAAATCCGCCGAGGATCAGGGCCGCCCCGGGCAGGGCCATGATGAGGAGGGACTGGAGAAAGGCGATCTTGTCCGGACGGATGCTGAGGGTGAAAAAAGTGGGCCGCCGCGGCGAGATGCCGATCAGTTCCTCGCGGTTCATGACCCAGTTCAGTGAGGCCATGGTGAAATCGACCGCGACTTTGGCCGAACTGCCTTGGGGGGAGATGAGGTCGGCGTTGCCCGCCACGACGAGACGCGACGAACCCTGGGAAAGCCCCGCGTCTCCCGGCACGCCCTTTTCCACCGAGGCGGCGGTGAAAACGGGGTTCGGCTGTCCGTGGTCGATGTCGGGGTTGTAGGAAATCTCTTCCGCTTGAAAATCGATCTCGCCCCAGAAGCCCGTCCCGGCGACCATGAGAGGGAGTGGGCGGATGTTTTCCGAGAGGAGGAGGTCGTCCTCGTAGAGCACCTCGATGGACTGGGTTTGTCCGAGCAGCCGGGTCGAGAGCGCGGGGAGGTCACGGGTCGGTCCCGCGCCGGGCATCAGTGCGACCGGGACATCGTAGGTCTTGCGGGCGGCCACTCCGGGAATGCTGATCACGCTGAGAATGCGATCGGGACGCGGGGCGATCCCGTGCTCGCGCAGCATCGCGTGGAGCACGGGGGTCTCGGCGGTGGGGTCGAGATAGATGACCAGCCCGCCCCGGCGGCTCTCCCAGTAGTCCCGGACCAGAGCCATTTCCCGCTCGGTGAGATCCTCGGAATTTCCCGGAAAGAAAAGGGCGTCGGCGTCTTCGGGAATGGAGTCGCGTCCCTCCAGGACGAGGCTCTCCAGCCGGGCGTTCTGCGCGGTGGCGAGCGGTTGGAGTTGTTCGGCGATGGGGACGAGTTCGTCGGCGCGGCGGTCGCCGCTGATGAGGTAAATTTTGCGCTGCTGCTGTTCGGTGACTTCGAGGATGGCCGCGGTGAGGACCTCTTCGCCCTTGAATTCGATGACGCGACCGGTATTGGGATCCCGGTTGACGAGTTCCTCGGCATGGATCGTTTTGAGGCGGCCCGATTCGCCGAAGACCACGATCTGATCGCCGCTGAACTGGAGCTGGTAGCGGTCTTTCAGTTCCGCGAGGCGGGAGCGGGAGCGGCTCAGGTCGAGATATTCGGCGGCGACCGCGTCGCCCCCGATGCGGTCATACTCCGAGACGAGTCCCTTGACCTCGGCATGCAGGTCCGAAGTGCCGAGAAAGGCCATGACGAGTCGAACCTCCCCTCCGAGACTCGCAAGATAGTTTTTTGTGGTATCCGACACGGTGAAGCGGCGATTTTGGGTGAGGTCCCAGGTGCTGTGGCGTCGGCAACTGAGGTAGTTGACCTGGAAAAATACAATCAGGATCAGGAGCGCCTGCACCGACACGAGCGCGGCGGTGCGATACCGTCGCCGCGGACGGGGCGACGTGGCGGGAGAGCGGTCTTCCGCGTCGGCACCGGGATTCCGCCTGCTCTCTGTCGGTTCTTTTTTTTGCTTCGCCATTCTGGATTTTTTTCGCCCGTCGCCCTTTCGAGGCGTCACACCCGCCATTTTCTCGACTCGATGACGAGGTGGGTGAACGCCAGCAGCACGGTGCTGAAACTGAGGTAGTAGATCACCGGGCGGCTGTCGATGAGGCCCTCGCTGAGCGACCGGATATGTTCCGTGGTGGAAAAATAAGCCATCCCCGCAGTCCACGCCGACCCCGGCACCATCCCGAAATTCTGCAGGAAGCCGAGGAAATAATGCAGCATCACAAAGACGAAGGTGAGCATCGCGGCGATGAGTTGGTTGGTGGTCAGGGCCGAAGCCAGGGTCCCGATCGCGACGTTGAAGAGGCCCACGAGGAGCAGTCCCAGGGCGCTGCCCCAGACCGCGCCGGAATGAAAGGCCGTCGCCTCACCGGTGACCGTCTGAAAGAGTGGGAAAAAGAGAAAAACCGGAGCGACGATCACCAGATAGACCACCACGGTCGCGGCGTATTTGGCGAGGACCACTTCCGAGGTGCGCACCGGCGCGGTGAGGAGTCCCTCTATCGTGCCCATTTTCCGCTCCTCGGCGAAGAGCCGCATGGTGATGAGCGGGAAGAGGATGAAATAGCCCATCCAGAACCAGCCCGAGGAAAACAGATTGTAGATGAGGCTGCGTGAACTGACTTGCAGTTGCATCGCCTTGACCATGCTGATGAAGAGCCAGCCGTTCAAAAAGGTGAAAAGGGCCATCACCACATAGGCCAGCGGAGAGAGGAAGAAGGATCTCAACTCTTTGCCGAAAAGGATGAAAAAGGCGCGCATCTCGTGACTATCAAATTCCCGGGGTCATTCTCCGGCGGTGTCGGGTTCGTCGGATGTTTCCTCCGGTCCGGATGTGGAGGCGGCGGTGGTGGCGGGCGGCTGCTGCTGCAGCAGATCGACGAAGGCGTCCTCCAGCGAGGCCGCCCGGCTCGCGAGTTCGCGTATGTTCCAGTTCTCGCGCCGCACCAGGGCGAAGAGATCCTCGCGCGCGTCGTGGAGCGGGTCGGTCGCGATGGCGAAGGAGGTCCAGCCGTCGCGCTCGTGGATCACGCTGACCTCCTTGACTCCGGCTACTGCCGCGAGTTGCGTCTTGGCCGGTTCGACACCGCCCTGTCGCTCGAGGATGACCGAACCCGGTTTGCGGAGACGACGGATGAGATTGCGCGGGGAATCCGAGGCGCGGATCTGTCCGCGGTCGATGATGATGACCCGCCCGCAGGTCATCTCGACTTCGGATAAGATATGGGTGGAAATGAGAATGGTGTGCCGCTCTCCGAGCCGCTTGATGAGTTCGCGGGACTGGCGGATCTGGTTCGGGTCGAGGCCGTTGGTGGGTTCGTCGAGGATGAGCAGATCGGGCTTGTTGACGAGGGCGTCGGCGAGTCCGACCCGCTGTTTGTAGCCCTTCGAGAGGGTTGCGATGATTTTTTTCTCCACTCCAGCGAGGCTACAGACGTCCATCGCCTCGCCCACCGCGGATCGGGTCGCCCGCCAGCCCAGTCCCTTGATCCGGGCGCGGAAACGCAGGTATTCGTCCACCCGCATGTCGGGGTAGAGGGGCACGTTCTCCGGCATGTAACCGACCCGGCGACGCACCTCGATGGAGTCGCCGTAGATGTCGTATCCCGCCACTTTCGCCGAGCCACCGGAGGCGGAGAGAAAGCAGGTCAGCATGCGCAGGGTGGTGCTTTTCCCCGCTCCGTTCGGTCCGAGGAAACCGACGATCTCCCCTTTTTCCACGTGAAACGAGATCGCGTCGACGGCGGTGCGTCCGGCGTATCGTTTCGTGAGTTGGCGGGCTTCGATCATGGCGGGGAGGCTACGGATACATGGGCAAGGCGCGCACTTCAACCCTGCAAATGGATTTCGATCCGACCGGATGTCCGGCTCACTCGAGATGCTCGACCTGCAGGGCGGGGCGGGGCGCTTTGTCCTCGGGATCGACGCGGTGGACCCAGACGCTCTGGACCAGTCCGAGGAGGAAGAGGATCACGACGGTGAAGGTGCCCCCGTAGCTGATCAGCGGCAGCGGGATCCCGGTGATGGGCATGATGAGCAGATTCATCCCCACGTTCTGGTAGATGTGGGCGAAGAGCAGCCCCACCACCCCGACAACGAGAAGCCGTCCCATGAGATCCCGGCTGTAAAAGGCCACGTAGATGCATTGCAGCAACAGGAGCATGAAGCCGCCCAGCAAGAGAAGGCCTCCGCGGAATCCGTGCTCCTCGGCGAGGACGGGAAAAATGAAGTCGTTGATCGCGGTGTCGGGCGAGATGAAGCCCTTGTTGTTCACCGTGTCGGGGTTTTTAAATCCTTTGCCCTGCCAGCCGCCGCTCCCGATCGCGAGCAGGTTGTTGTAGGCGCTGTAGGCCTCGGCGAGGATGTTGACCTTTTTCCCCTGCAACATTTCGATCTGGGTTGTGATCCGCTTTTTCTGGTAGTCTTTCAGCCCGAAAAAGAAGGCGAAAGGCAGGAACATCGTCACCGAGAGCACGATCACGATGAGGTAGCGAAGGGGGATATTGCCGATCAGGACCATCGCCCCGTAGACCGGGACCCAGACCAGCGCCGAACCGAAATCCCCCTGGATGAGGACGAACAGAAAGGGGATCACCGCGATGATTCCGGTGACAAAAAGTCGCAGGAACGGACTGCGGAACACCGGGTGCAGCTTGTGCAGGGTGCAGAGGGCGAGAGCCAGGGCGATGACGCCGCCGGCGATGGCGAGCTGGGAAGGCTGGAGGAGGACGGGGCCGAGATCCAGCCAAGCCTTCGTGCCGTTGATTTCGATGCCGAAAAAAGTCGTGAAAATGAGCAGCCCGGTGGCGGCGATGTAGACGGGGATGCCGAGATAGCGGATCCACTTGTAATCGATCAGCGCGGCGGTGAAAAAGAACAGCATCCCCAGCAGCATCCAGTAGACCTGATCCCGCCATTTGTCCGAGAGGCCCGGCTGTTCGCGCATCCAGCACGCGCTGTAGATCGCGAACACCCCGAAAATCATCAGGGCGATGATATTGCCGATGAGCAACCAGTTCAGTCCGAGGAATTTTCGAAAAAGAGGGGTCATGGCAGGAATCCGTCGGATCGTCAGAGAGAACAGCTCACGAGGCGTCGTGTATAATCATGCTCCGGTCGGTGGAGGACCTCCTCCGCGCGACCCGATTCGAGGAGTCGCCCCTGATGGAGAACTCCGATATCATCACTCAGATGACGCGCCACCGCAAGGTCGTCCGTCGTCACGAAGAGGGCGAAACGGAAATCTTCGCGAATCCGTCGCAGGAGCAAGAGCAGCTCGGCTCGCTGCACCGCGTCGAGTCCCTCGGTGAACCCATGGCAAATGAGCAGCTCCGGTTCGGTGAGGAGGGCTCGCGCCAGCGCGACCTGCTGGCGCTCGACCGCATCGAGTTCCACCGGATAGAGATCCCGGACCGCCTCGGGCAGCCCGACCGCGATCATGACCGATTCGATACGATGGTGCCATTGCTCGCGCGACTCGCGCCGGTGCCAGATCCCGAGCACCTCGCGAAACGCTTCCGCGACGGTCATGCTGGGCGTCAACTGACCGAACGAATCGGGAAAAACCGCCTGGAGACGACGACGCACGCAACGAAAAGACCGGTCGGTAAGGGCGGTGAGGTCTATCCCGCCAAAAACAATCCGTCCCGAGGCGACCGCCTCGAGTTTCACAAGCGCCAGACTCAGCGAGAGCAAACCGCTCCGATCCCCCCCGACGAGGCCGAGGCTACCACCCGACTCCAGAGTGAGGCTGAGATCTTCGATGAGAATCTCGTTCTCCACGCCGTGCTGGAACCAGCGCCGTCGCAAACGCGGACGCTTCAAAGTGAGATCTTCCAGTTCCAGGAGTTCCATGAGGGGGAAAGTTAAGACATCTTAGGAAGAATGCGATGCAAAATCGAACTCTTCCCGCCGCTTCACTCGACCCGCAGGGTGACGCTGCCGCTGTGACTGTTGAACTCGGGCGCGTAGAGGCACTGAATCTCGGCGATGCCGCTCTCGTAGCGCCCCCGCAATTGCACCCGTGCGCTGGTCTCGAAGACGTAGGTGCCTTTCGGGAGATACTCGATGAAAAAATGGCTCGCGGTGTCGCGGGTCGATTCGTAGTAGGCGAGGCCGTCCTGAAAGCGGTGGCCGCTCAGCACCCCGGTCGGCTCGGTCCCGCTGCCGCGCTGGTCTTTCAGATGCACGTATTCCAGGTCGCGGTCCGTGCGCAGTTCGACACGAGTGACCAGTTCGTCGCCGGGGCGCAGCACGTCGTCGTCGGCGAGGGCCTTCAGTTCGGGACCGGCTTTTCCGTCGCGTTTCACAAAAAGGCTTTTCTTCAATGTCAGGGGTTTGTCCTCGTGCGGGGTGACCTTGGCGATGTCCTCGAGGTATTGCCAGTGGAGAGCGCCCCAGGCGACTCCTTTGTCGGTTTTTGTCAGGGTGACGCGTCCCATTTCGGGTCGCACCTCGGTGGCGGCGAAGCGTTCTTCATAAAAGCCGGTCCCGGCCTCGGTGGTCTCCGGTTGCACTTTCGTGTCGCCGAGGGAGAGCGAGACGAGGGCGTCCGACGCGAGGAGATCGTCGCCGCCGAGGAGCAGGGCGTGGACCGCGTCGGCGGTGGATTTGGTGCTAGGCCAGGCCTGGGTCTGGCGCTGTTTCAAGAGCCAGACGCGGCACTCGTCGGCGGCCGTTTCGTTATTGTCGATTTCGCGGAAGACCTCGATCATCATGGCCTGCGTTTCGATGGGAGCGCGGTACCACCACCAATGCCGTTCGGTGTCGCGCCAGTAGCGGCCGAGTTCCTCGTCGTGGACGGACCGTTCCAGGAGGGAGGCGACGATGGCGGAAGGTGTCTCGGCATCGCCGAAGCGTTTCAGTCCGAGGGCGACGTGGGCCTGGGAGAGGCGCGACAGCTCGTGCCATTTTTTCACCGCGAGATTCTGGAAATAATCCAGGGCGTCCTGGTGTTCGGGAGCGGGGGGACGTCGCTCCAGAAAGAAGCTGCGGGCGTAGAGGTAAAGGGCCTCGATGCTGCCGAAGCGTTCCGTCTTGTCGCGGAGACAGGCCTGATGGCGTTCGTCGATCCAGTCGTCGAGGCGGTCGAGGGCGCGGAGGGCGAGCTTGTCGTCCACGGACACGCCGAGATGCCCGAGCCGGCCGAATCCGCTCACGAGATAGAGGGTGACGAATTCGTTTTCCCGTCCGCCGGGGAACCAGGGCCAGGCTCCGTTGTCGATCTGCATGGATTCGAGTTGCATCAGGGTGGCGGTGGTTTCGTGGTCGAGTCGGTTCGCTTCGAAGAGGAGACCGATCCGTTTCCGCGCCTGGGTCTCGTCCGCGGCCTCGCGCAGCCAGGGAGTTTCCTCGATGAGGACGCTCTTGAGTTCTTCGTTTTTCAGGAGCGGACTGTCGATGGCTTCGGGCTGGGACTCGCGCCAGAGATCAAAAACGCGGCGGATTTTCGGATTTGAATTCGCGAGATGCCGCGCGAGGGCGTTGGCGTAGAGCCGGTTGAAAACCTGTTCGGCGCATTGGTGGGGATACTCCATCAGGTAGGGGAGCGAGAGCACCGCGTACCAGGCCGGCCGCGACACCACTTGGGCGGTGAGAGACTGGTGTTGCAGGGTCTCGGACGCTCCGCTCTCCAGCAACTTGGGCAGGGTGAAGGTTTTTTCCCCGGCGTCGCGAATCGGCAGGGTGATGGATTCGGTCAGGAGGACGCGGCGCGAGAGCACCGGGAGCCAACCTTCTTCGCCGTCGGAGACCGCTCCGGTCGAGGCGACGGCGCGGTACTGGAGGAAGCCCTGTCCCTCCGGCACGGCGATTTTCCACGGATAGGTCCGCGATTCGTTCGCGGGCAGGTCGAGATCCTGTTCGGGGGCTTCATTGCCGAGGGCGGAGTTAGCGTTTGTCAGGGTCTCGGCGTCGGAGAATTCCAGGCGCACTTTTCCCGTCACCGCCGCGGCGCTTTTGTTGGTCACTTTTACGGTGAACTCGACGAGATCGCCCTCGCGGAGAAAACGCGGGGGATTGGGTTGCACCATGAGATCCTTGGCGGTGACCATCTCGCCGGTGAGCAGGCCCGAACGAAGCTGGCTGTCGTGGGCGAATCCGAGAAATTTCCACGTGGTGAGGGCCTCGGGCATGGTGAACTCGAGACGCACGGTGCCGTTTTCATCTGCGGAAAGATGGGGGAAAAAGAAGGCGGTCTCCTTGAGGTTTTTCCGCGCGGAAATCTCGCTCCAGTCGATCGGGGCTGCGGTGGATTCCGCCGCGCCTGCCTGGGCGGGCGCGGCAGCCAAGGCATCCGCTGGCATAGCTTCGCCCGCCACGGCTGCCGGTGCGGCCGCAAAAGCATCGGCGGCTCCCTCCCGCATGAGCGCGGGCGCTCCGGCCACGATGGGGCTTTTGCTGAATATGCGGCCCCCGTGCGAGGACTCTGAGAGCAATGGCAGGAAACGCGGCCACTCCGGACCGCCTCCTTCGTAGTGGATGTGCCAGCGCTCCACCGACCGGAAATGCGAAATCCATGCATTGTGAAACTGGCTGTAGTGCCTCGGGGTGTCGCGGTAAAAGACCCCCAACCCATCCGGCCATTGGTGCGGAAGAAAGGCATCGAGGGAGGCGTCGTACATCGCCGCGACGATCTCGGCGGGCTCGTCCGTAGTCGCGCCCTCGACCACGAGGGTCCACGTCTCTTTCGCTCCCGGTTCGAGCTTGTCGCGCATCCGCTCCCAGCGCAGGGAGTATTCCTTGTTCGTCCAGGGAACCGAGATGGTGTGGC
>JAAYAT010000017.1 GCA_012719225.1 Verrucomicrobiaceae bacterium | reverse complement strand
TTTCTCGTGCTCCTCGCGACACCGCTGATCGAGCGGTTCGACACCATCGCCCTGTTTCAAAAAGCGGGGGCCACCCGTCAGTTTGTCAGGCTCTTCGCCGGGCTCCTCGTGATCGGTCCGCCGGTGGTGCTCATCGGGATCTCCCTCCCCTGTCTCCTCGACGAGGGACGGCGGCCCCGCGACTGGGCGCGGCTCTATGCGATCAACACGGTGGGGGCGGTCATCGGGGCCAACCTCGCCGCCTGGATTCTCCTCCCGTGGATCGGCCCGGTCGCCACCGCTTCCGTCGCCGCGGGATGTCTCGTCATCGGAGCGATCACACAAATTCCCTCGTGGAGAAATCGCGGCACTCTCGTCTGTCTTTTCGCGGCCTTCCTCGGGAGTGTCCACCTGTTCGCCCGACGCGACCCGCACGAGGTCATCGGCGCGAGCCGGGTCATCGTCGGCCCCGTGGAAACCCTATCACTGCGCCACGGATCGGACGCCACGATCTCGGTGCTCGGTTTCGCGGGAGGCAAGGCGCTCCTCATCAACGGATTTTTCACCACCGCCGAAGTGACCGACCCGCGCTCGCACTACCTCGATGCGATCGGACGCGTCCCCATGCTGCTGCATCCCGATCCGCGCCGCGCCCTCGTGATCTGTTTCGGCACCGGACAGACCGCCCACGCGGTGCGCGACGAAGGCCCGGACCGCCTCGACCTGGCCGATCTCAACGCGGCCGTTTTCGACATGGCAACGCACTTCGAGGCCAACCACCGGGTCCTCGAAGATCCCCGGGTCACTCCGCACGTCATGGACGGACGCGCCTGGCTGCGCCGCACCACCACCCGCTACGAGGTCGTCACCCTCGAACCGATGCCGCCCTTTTTCAGCGGGTCCAATTCGCTCTACTCGCGCGAATTTTACCGCCTCGTCCACGAGCAACTGGCGCCGGGCGGCATCCTCGCGCAGTGGTTCCCGCTCCATCTCATGTCCCCCGAACAGGCCAAGTCGGTCGCGGCGACCTTTCAGGAGGTCTTTCCCGACGCGATCCTCTGGTTCGATCCGGACAGCACCAACCGGAACGGACACCATGATCAGGGCATCCTGATCGGACGCCGCCCGCCGGAGGACGGTTCCTCCCCGCCGCCGCTCGGAAGCGACTGGCCGGGGCTGCGGCGTCAAGCTCTCTCGGGATCGCGTCCGCTCACCGGGGAGGTCGTCCGGAGCCAACTCGCGCTCGATCCCGCCGCGCTGGCGCGTTTCACCGCCGACGCCCCCGTCGTGAGCGATGACAATCAACTCCTCGAATACGGCGTCTCCCCCTTCCGGAGCAAACGCCGCGTCGCGGAAATGATCGCGGAGACGCACCGCCTCCTCGAAGCCGCGCACACTCCGCCGATGCCCTGACACTCAACCGAGTTTCGCGAGGATCGCGTCGCCCATCTCGCGGGTGCCCACTTTTTTCTGGCCTTCGCCTCCGGTGTGAATGTCGCCGGTGCGGTAGCCCTCGTCGATGACCGCCTTGACCGCCGCCTCGATGGCATCGGCGGCGGCGTTTTGTCCGAAGGAAAAACGTAGCATCATCGCCGCCGAGAGAATCTGGGCGATGGGATTGGCGACGCCCTGGCCGGCGATGTCGGGAGCGGAACCCCCGCTCGGTTCGAAGAGGCCGAAATACAAGCCGTCACCCTTGCTCTCGCCCAAACTGGCGCTCGCGAGCATCCCCAGCGAACCGGCGATCATCGCCATCTCGTCACTGAGAATGTCGCCGAAAAGATTTTCCGCGAGAACCACATCGAAGTCGCGCGGACGAGCGATCAACTGCATCGCGGCATTGTCCACGTAGAGGTGATCCAGGGCGACATCGGGAAATTCCTTGGCCACTTCCTCGACAGTGCGACGCCAGAGGATACCGTTCTGCAACACGTTGGCCTTGTCGATGGAGGTGAGACGGCCGCTCCGTTTCCGCGCCGCGACGAAGGCGACCCGGGCGATGCGCTCGATCTCGCTTTTGGCGTAGACCATCGTATCGACCGCCACTTCCTCGCCGTTGCGGGTCTCCATGCCCTTGGGCTGGCCGAAATACAGTCCGCCGGTCAGCTCCCGCACACAGAGCACGTCGAAGCCGCCCGCGATGCGCTCTTCTTTCACCGGCGAAGCGTGGGTCAGAGCGGGAAAACACACCGCCGGACGCAGGTTCGCGAAAAGACCGAAGTGCTTGCGCAGCGGGAGCAGGGCGCCACGTTCGGGCTGGAGATCGGGCGAGAGCGTTTCCCATTTCGGTCCCCCGACCGAGCCGAACAGAATCGCGTCGGCCGCCTCGCAGGCCCGCACGGTGTCCTCCGGGAGCGGATGCCCCCCGTCGTCGAGAGCCGCTCCGCCGACGAGTTTTTCGACGTAATGAAACGTCAGGCCGTGCCCTGCGGCGATGTGATCGAGCACCCTGCGGGCTTCGTTCATGACTTCGGGACCGATCCCGTCGCCGGGCAGGACAGCAATTTGGTAGACTTCGCTCATGGAGCGAGACCAAAGACGGAATCTTCCCAGCCGCAAGCCGAAAGTCGCGAGGCGGACGGGCGGCTCGGGATACTTCATCAAATAAAGGATTTGACGGCCACCGTCCGCGTCTCGAAGATTTCGAACCCGATCACGAAATCAGGCGGACTATATTTACGATTGACCTAAAAATTTATGAGTAACTACGACGATATGGAGAAACGACTGGAGACCGTGCTTGGCTCTGACACCGAAGTTTGCTCCGGCAATCTCGCGAAATGGCGTGGCCATCTCCTCAAGAACCTCACGTTTCCGCTACGCGTCACCGGGACGGAAGATTTCCTATGGGAGGAACCATACGTTTTTGGCGGATTCGATGCGGACGAGTACGAGGAGCTGAAGAAAACCAACCCGTCCTACAAAGATCAATTTGATTTGCTTGGCATCGGAAAGCCACGGGCGGATGATGATGACCTGGTCGCGAAAGTGAGGCGGGTATCGGATCAAAAGATGTTTAAGATCGATCTTTCGTGCTTGCGGGCGACGGAGGAAAAAGCGGACGCGTACACGATACTGGACGACTACTCGGTTTGGCAATGCAACTACTGAGTGTGGTCCTCCGGGGGCATCGTCTTTCGTGCCCGGATTTGCGAACGCGGGTTGAACGACGGGTTTTGGGGCGATTGGGCGGCAGGTTTCGTCTCGAACGCGCCGACACGGGCCACGGGCATCCAGCCCATAGGCGTCAACCTAAGGCATAGGCATGATGAAGATTGAGAACACGCCCGATCAGCGCGGGAAGGGATTTTCTCTCCCTTTTCTCGTAGCGGTCGTGGTATTCAATTTGGGCCATCGTTCGCC
>JAAYAT010000196.1 GCA_012719225.1 Verrucomicrobiaceae bacterium | reverse complement strand
TCAAAGGAACCCCCCTCCTGTCCCGCGAAGACCGCGAGGTGCTCGGGGAGATCTTCCTTTTGCTGTTGTTGCAACGATTCAAAACCAAAAGCCGGGAGGAGCTTCGCAAAATGATCGCCGAACTGACACCACTGCACGAAACGCGGGCCGGAAAAGAATTACTCGAAGAGGGCATCGAGAGAGGTCTTAAAAAGGGCGTGAAGGAAGGTATCGAGAGAGGCATGGCGAAAGGTCGGCAGAAAGGCGTGACGGATCTGGTCCGTCGCATGCTCACGAAAGGCCGGACGCCCGCCGAGATTGCGGATCTGACGGATCTTTCCGTAGCGGAGATCACCCGTCTCCTCGCCGAGGACGAGGATTGAGCGGCTCGGCGGGGCCGGGGGCCGGGCCATACGACGCTTCCGGTCCACGGCGAGCCCGGCGGGGAAAGGGTCGAAAATGTGCATCGTTTCGCGTCGGGGCCGTCTACCTTGTATTCGGCGTCTCTTGGCGGCGCCGCGAATCCCTTTCCACCGCTTACCGCAAAACGTCCCGTGATCGCACCAGACCCTTTTTTATCCGAACACTCGGCCGTCGTCGAAAAAGCCCTCGCCCGGGCGGCGGCGGAGGTGACGCCCGACGATTTCAGCGGACTCATCGGAGATTCCGGCGGGTCGATGCTGCGGGCGATCCGGGAGGTGGTCGCGGCGGATTCCCTCTCCATCTGGATCGCCGATGTCGCGGAGACCCAGCTCGTGGTGACCCACACCGAACCCGACCCGGGTTTCGTCGGCTGGTCCCAGTCGCTCGGCGAAGGGCTGACCAGTCTCGCCTACGCCTCGGAACAATCGCTCTGCGAAAACAAGGTCGCCCTCAACGCGGCCCACTCGAAACGCACGGACGACGCTCTCGGTCAGGTCACCGCGGCGATGATCGCCACGCCCTTCTATTTCGGAGGTGCGATCCAAGGCGTGATCAGTTGCGTGCAATTGAAGCCCTCGCCCGACGCGCCCGATCCGGCCGGTTTTTCCGCCCGCAGCATGAACCGCATCCGCCGACTCTCCAGCGTGCTGGAACAACTCGTCAACTACCGCCTCCTCATCCGGCTCTTCGAGATGGAGCTATGACCACGTCTCCGACAGGCTCCCGTTGCTCCGGCTGGCCTTCTCTCGATGAGGCCCGCGAGGCCTCTCGCGTCGGAACCGGAGCCGGAGTGCGCGTCGCGGTGATCGACTCGGGGGTGGAAGCGCGGCACCCACGGCTCGCCTCGCTCCGGATCCGCGATTCGGTCCGCTTCGAGGAGAACGGAGGCAGCGTCATCGCCATCGAAAACGAGGGGCACGACGCCTACGGTCACGGCACCGCCGTCGCCGGGATCCTTCACGAGATCGCTCCCGATGCCGAGGTCGGGAGCTTCCGGGTGATCGACGCCCGCAGCGTCTCCCGCACCCATCTGATTTGCGCGGGGGTGCGCGAGGCGATCCACCGCGGCTACCACATCCTCAATTGCAGTTTCGGGTGCCGCGGGCTCGCCAAATTCATTCTTCCCCACAAGGAATGGGCCGACGAGGCCTGGCTGCGCGGCGTCCACATCGTCGCCGCGTGCGGCAACACGGACAGCCGCGAGGCGGAGTGGCCCTCTCATTTCGCTTCGGTCATCGGAGTCGATCTGGCGGAGACGACTTCAGAGAGTCTCTTTTTTCGCCGCGATCATCTCGTCGGGTTTTCCGCTCGCGGGGAAAATGTCGAGGTCGCCTGGCTCGGCGGCGGCGTCCAGCAGCAGACCGGCACCAGCTTCGCCACTCCCCGCGTCTCGGGTGCCATCGCCCGGATTCTCTCCGTCTATCCCGGGATCCCTCCGGCGATGATGCACACCATTTTATCCTCCCTATCCGAACCCTGGCATCCCGGACTGAGTTCGGACCGCTAACCCCTAACTGAAACCACAAACACGAATCCGCTCATGAACCCACCCCTCACTTTTCTCGGCCCGGTCGATCACCTGCCCGCCGAAGGCTCCGACTTCACGCCCGCAGGGGCCACCGCTCTGGAGACCTGTGCCTCCCTCTTCTCAGAATCGTCCCTCTGTTTCGACGTCTCGCTCCAGGGGGCCGATGTCCTGACAAACCCGCAGGAAGCCGCGCTCTTCCAACTCTTTACTCTGGAGGCGAACGAGAACAGCCCCTCGCCCGCTCCGCAATGGGCCGACCGCGCTTTTGCGATCCGCTTGCAGGATTTCTTTCCCGACGCCTCGTCCTTCGAGACGCTCTCCGACGCATCCGAACCCGAGGACTTCGTGCGTCGCTTTCTCGAAGTGCTCGGGGCGGGCCTCCACAACGCGGTCCCCGATCTTGCCAAAACCGTTCTCCCGCTGATCCGCTGGCAGGCCGGCGAGGACGGGAATTCCGCCCGGATCCAACTGCTCTCCCTGCTCCTCGCCGACGACGATTCGTTCGAAGGCCTCGGCGAGAACCCGGGGGAAAAATTCGGATTTGTTTTCGAAGACGCGGAGGTGCGGGCGCACGGGGTCCGCGAGGTGATCACGGCCGTCGCCCTTCTCGGGATCACCCTCGGTTCGGTGACTCCGGCCGAGGCGGGACTGTTTTCCAGCTTCGGCAAAAAGAGGGAAACGCGCATCCAGCAAAACGTATCGTCCGACTCGGTTCGCAGGGCACCCGCGCCCCTGCAACGGCAGACCGCCGTGCGCGGATGGCAGGATGTCCACCGCGACGCCTACGTCAATCACGATCTCCTCGCGGCGGGTTCCGAGGCCGGGAAAAAAATCGTCATCGATATTTCGAAACAACGGGCCTACCTCATCGTCGACAACGTCATCGCCCTCGACACGGCGGTCTCGACGGCCCGCTCCGGAAAATTCACTCCTCGGGGGGAATTCAAAATCACCGAGCGCGTCAAGTCCGGCAAAACCTCGACCATTTACGGATGCTCGCTCCCCTATTGGCAGCGACTCGACCAGAGCGCGATCGGACTCCATGTCGGCGACCTCCCCGGCTATCCCGCTTCCGCCGGGTGCATCCGCCTGCCCGAATCCGTCGCACCCATCCTCTTTGCCAACACCGCCAGCGGCGTGTCGGTCGAGATCGTGGACTCGTGGAATCCGGCGAGCCTGCACCAGTCCCTCGCGCAGCAGGACATCCTCGTGGCCGAGGTCGTTCCGCACCAATCCGGAAGCTGAGGAAGGCACCGCCGGAAAGAAAACTCCACCGCGTCCGTTCTTTCCCACCCGCTATTTTCGTATCCCGAAAATCTGGATGGCGTCCTCGTCGCGCATGCGATAGCCCGTCCCGAAGGGCAGTGATTTGGCGACGCCGGATTGGTAGATGCGGTGGAGGAAGGGCTGATCGTGCTCGGCGAAGGTGTCGATCGGACCGATGTATTTGCCGTAGTAAGTGGCGTTGTAATAGGTCGCGAGGAACTCGGCGGGAATGCCCGATTCGTCCTGCAGGATGTATTGGCAGTCGCCGACGAGATAATTCCGGATATTGGTGAAGCCCTCGGTGTGCATCAGATAGGAGGCCGCCTTGAGATAGGCCATGCCGCCAGGACGCTGATCGAGGAAGGCCTTCATCGGACTGCTGGCCTTGAAACCCGAATTGGAGAGATCGGTTTTAAAATAATACAGGTTCTGGGTCGGCGGAAAATCCGGGAGCCGGTCGAGCGCGCGAACTTGTAGCCAGATCCCGTCCGCCCCGTCGGGGCCGCCGACCACCACCGCTTCGCCACTGCCTTCGAGCTTGATGAATTCCCCCTTGATCACCTCGTGCCCGGTCAGCGCCGCGAAATACAACAACACCGGATAGACACCGTCGACGCCTTCCTTGCCGAAATCCTGCCGCATCTCCTTGGTGATGAAAAAGCTGCGCTGGGAGATGCTGCGAAGGGTGTGGTTGAGGTGGGTGAGATAGTCGTCGAGATCGGGATCGGCCATCGCGGTGAAATCCGGGAGAGTCCCGAGAGGTTCGAGTCCGATGAGGATGTATTCGTCCGCACCGGGAAAGAGCGCCGCAACGTGGACGAAATCCGGACCCGAGAACGGGTATTTCACAATTTTGGGACGCACGATCCGCGGATGGATCTCCTGCTTCGCCCAGTCGCGGATGGTCTTGAGACGCCGCTCGCGCCAAGTCTTGGAAAGCTCCGCCGAATCGGCCATGTGACGTCGCACCGAGGGGAGGTGATCGAGTCGGCGCAGCGGGCTGCCCGGACCGGGCGTTTTCCCGGCGACGAACCGGGCGATGTCGTTGTAGGTCGCCGCCGGTCCCCCGATCTGGCCGTGGACGCTGGGGAGGAAAATAGCGAGGAGGGCAAGAACGACGACGGGGAAAGGAAAAAATCGGAACATGACGACTGGGAATACGCGCAACCCCGAAAAGATGGATCGGGAATCCCCCCCCGCAAGGTGAAAACCGCAAAAGCCCTTGTCAGATGTCCGCGTTTCTCCCTATGCTGGAAAAGTGGACACCTACCGTCTCTTTCACGAACTCTTCCGCGACCATCCGGAGTGGCTGCGCGAACTTACCGGCCTGCCCCTGCCCGCCGGATGCCGCGGATCGTCCCGCACCCTGAAGCAGCTCGAGATCCGCTGCGACCT
>JAAYAT010000195.1 GCA_012719225.1 Verrucomicrobiaceae bacterium | reverse complement strand
TGGCTGTCGACAAAGGCGATGTCGTCTTTGAACCCCTCGATCGCCGTGTTGTGCTTGGCGAGGTCCGAGGCGATCGACTCGACCGAGGCCGCCTTTTCGTTCGCGATCTCCGCTCCCTTTTGGAAGTAAAATCCGAGTCCCCCGAGGAGAGCGGCGAGGGCCGCCACCGCCAGGATGAGCGCGGGTTTGCGCTTCTCGAGGTCGCGAATTTTCTGAACCGATTCCGGGAGAAGATCGATCCGCAGCGGCACTTCGCCGAGCTGGGCGAGAGCGCTCCCAACGAGTTCGCCGAACTGGTGCGCGTTGGCCCCGACCAGTTCCGCCGTCGCCCCCTTGGCCACGGTCACGTTGCGGAAGGGGTTGAAATGATCCACCGGGAGGTTGAGTTTCTCGGCGAAAAATTCGCGGATGAAGGGGAGCCCCGAGGTCGCGCCGCTCAGGAGAACGAAGGCCGGAGCGGATCCGCCCTGCTGACTGCGATAGAAATTGATCGTGCGCATGATCTCCGAGTGGAGACGGGTCAGTGAATTCCGCACCACCTTTGAAATGCCGGCGATCTCGGGATCCTCGTGGTCCGCGTAGGGACCGCCCAGGGCCACAAATCCATCGTTGACCTTGCGGCGATCCGCCGAGACGAAATCCGTCCCGAATTCCTTGGAAATGGCGCGGGTGATGTCCGCGCCGCCGATTTTCACGGTGCGGATGAAGAGCTTTTTGCCCTCCATGAAAATCATGTCGGTCGTCCGTGACCCGATGTCGACGAGCAAAGTCGGTTCTTCGATGTCGGCGTAATTGAACCGCAGGGCATTGTAGAGAGCGGCCGGACCGATCTCGGCCCCGCGGGAGCGGAGCCCGGCACCGAGCACCAGATCGTCGATCTCGCTCAGCTCGTCGGACTTCACCGCGGCGAGGGCGACCTCGACCTCGATGTCGTCCTCGTCTCCCATGAGCTGGTAGCCCCACACCACTTCGTTGATGGGATAGGGCACCTGCTGCTGGGCCTCGAACTCCACGATCTGATCGACCTGCGATCCATCGAGAGCGGGAAGACTGGCGAACTTCAGCAAAACCGGAAAAGAACTGACCACGTAATTGGTCTTCGCTCCCTTGATTTTCAGGGCCGCGACGATCTCCTTGAGAGCGGCGGCGCCCTGAGCGGCCCCGTCCGCCTCTTCCGCCGGATCTCCCGTGAGATCCCGCCGTTCCAAGGTATCCAGTCTCAGCCCTCCGCCGGGCGTCTTCGAGAACACCGCGCCCGCGATCTGCTGGGAGCCGATGTTCAGGGAAATAATGCGATCGTCCGCCATAATAGTACAATTCCGTCGAATCTCAATTCCGCTCGTCGCTCAGCGCGTGGATTTTTCTACGTCGGCGTAGCGATCTATCCAGAGCAGCGCGAAAGGCGTGTCGTTCTTTCCGAGAATGCCGGGCTGGGTTCCCGCCGACTCCCAGAACTTGGCGCGGGAGCCGCTCATGCTCGACTTGCCGCCCACGATCACTCCGTTGTAAATGATTTCCACGCCGACCGCTTCGACCGAGCGGGGCTGGAACCGACGGAAATCACCGGTGATCTCCCCGAGGGTGCTGGGGGAGACATAGACGGCGGAGTAGGTGTCCTCACCGGGGACGATGTTGATGTGCTTCACGTCGCCGGTCAGAATGCGGGCGGCACCGGTCTGATCCTTGAATCCAATATAATAACGGAAAAGCAATTCTTTCACGACCGTCTTCGGATCGCCCTTCACCTTGAACTGCACCTCGAGTTCGAGCCAGTCGCGGGGATTGGGGATATTCTTGTCCTTGACGCCGCCGGCCTGAAAACTGGGAGTTTTCTGGGCGTCGTATTCCATTTTCCCAACCTCGACGTCCCCGACTTTGAGCTGAACCTGTTGCTGAGCCTGGAGAGAACCACCGAGAATACCAACCAAAGCGAGGAGACTAAAAAGTTTTTTCATGGGATTTTTATAAAGTTTTTCGAGAATGGACACACTTCCGCATCCTGAGGCCGGGATACTACGATAGTAATTTCAAAGACGTAAAGACCCAAATCTCCCCAAACCCAACATTTTTTCCAAATCCGTTGTTCATCGTCATATCGCCTCTCCTCCGCAAGACAAAAAGAAAGAGGCCCGACTTCAACCCAGCTTTATTATCAGGTCAACTGATTTACCTGATTTAGGAAAGATTGTCGGACGAATCTTTCCCCGAGCCGCCGTTCCTCTGCTCCCACGCGTCGCATTTCTCGCATCCTCACCCGGCATCGCGGGCCGCTTCGTCCAGTTCGACCGCGATCTGCAAGTCGTGTTTCTCGGCCGAGGCCAAGGCGAGACAGCGGATCGCCGCGATGGTGCGGCCGTTGCGCCCGATCACGCGTCCGGCGTCGTCGGGGTGCAGGCGGATACGGAAGAGATGGCGACCCTCCTTTTCCTCGTGGGAAACACCAGCCTCTTCCGGATGGAGGATCAAACGCAGCACGACGTATTCGAGGTATTCGCGAATGGCGAGAACGGGTTCCATAACGGGTCGGGTTGGAGAGAGCCGGGACGATCAGGAGCAAACACAAAAAGAGGGCATGCTCCGGAAGCACCCCTCTTCGTGAAAAAGCATGTCGGCCAAGGAACGGCGGCGATCAAGCGGATGCCTGACGCGCTTTCTTGATCATGCTGCTGACCGTCTCGGAAGGCCGGGCGCCTTTTCCAATCCAAGCATCGGCCTTTTCGAGGTCGATCTGGAAATTGTCCGCCTTGTCTACGAGCGGATCGTAGGTTCCGAGTTGCTCGATATAAGCCCCTTCCCGTCTGGCGCGGCTGTCCACCACGACAATTCGGTAATATGGGCGATCTTTCGTGCCTTCGCGTCTCAGTCTGATTTTAACCATTTCCCTTTTCCGTTGTAAGCCCCTCAATCGGGTGAATCCCCGCCTGTAACCGGCGGGAGGGGAACTTGATACCTTCTTATGCGGAAAAATCAAACGCAAGTTTCCCGATATTTTGCGTTTCGCTCCGCTCGCCCCGTTCCGGGCCATCGCGGACGAAAGGCAGGCAAGACCGGAGAATTTACGCATCGGAATTTGAATTCTCTTGGCAAAGCGTACCATTTTCACGTTGAATGCGCCATGTCTCTTGAGGAATCCGAACTATCCGCTCACGCCGCCAGCATCCAATCGCTCTTGGAGGAACTCAATGGAGCGCTCTACGGGCAGGAGAACCTCATCGAGTTGGTCGTGACCGGTCTGCTCGCCGGAGGGCACCTGCTCCTGGAGGGGCTCCCCGGCCTCGGAAAAACCGAATTGGTCAAAGCGCTCGCCAAAACGCTCGAACTGGAAAACAAGCGCATCCAGTTCACCCCGGATCTTCTCCCCGGCGACATCACCGGCAATCCCGTCCTCCAGGAAACGGAAAACGGGAGGGAGTTCCGCTTTCAGAAGGGCCCTCTTTTCGCCAACATCGTCCTCGCCGATGAGATCAACCGCGCCTCTCCGAAGACGCAGTCGGCCCTGCTCGAAGCAATGCAGGAACAGCGGGTCACCGTACTCGGAACGACCCACCCACTCCCTGCGCCCTTCTTCGTCCTCGCGACGCAGAACCCCATCGAGTTGGAGGGCACCTACCCTCTCCCCGAAGCGCAACTGGATCGCTTCCTTTTCAAGCTGGAGGTGCGCCGCAACACTGCCGCCACTCTGGAGAAGATCGTCCTCCATCGTGAGATCGGCGTGGAACCTGTCGTGAAAAAAGTGCTCTCGCGAGAGGAATGGGGCGCGATCACCGCCGCAGTGCGCCGCGTCTACCTCCCCGGGGTCGTCGCGAACTACATCGCCCGTCTCGTCGATGCCAGCCACGCGGGACAATCCCCCGCCGCCACCGCGATCAAATTCGGGGCGAGTCCACGCGCCGCCCTCGGCCTCGCGGCGGCGTCCAAGGCACGCGCACTCATGAACGGACGCCTCAACGCCAGTTTCGAAGACGTCGACGCCGTCGCCGTGCCCGTCCTGCAGCACCGCATCATCCTCCACTACGAAGCCCGCCTCGAAGGCCGCACCCCGCGCGAAATCGTCGAATCCCTCCTCGCCGAAGTCCCGCGCCAGGCCCTCGAACTCCCCGCCACCCTGAGCGACGCCTGAGATCCGCCTCTTTTTTCTCCCCCTCATGTCCTCCTTCGGGAACATTCTCCTCGCCCTCTTCGTCCTGGTCGCCCTGGTCCCGCCGCGATCCGCGACCGGGCAGGAGTCGCTCTACAAACACACCCACCCCGACGCGGGAGACACCTTTGTCGAGGTCGAGAGTGTTTTCGGAGCCGTGGCCCGTCACGGTTCACTACCCTATCGCATCACCATACGCAACAACAGCGGCCGGGACCGGGTGTGGACGGTGCGCCTGAACGAGGGCAATCCGGGTCGCCCTCTCTCCACGGGAGCGACCTACCGCATCCCCGTCGAGAACGGATCGGAGGTGCGGCGGGAAGTCACCCTCGCCTTCGCCCCCGCCTTCCTCGCCTACCCCTACCGCAATCTCACGATCCACGTTAGCGCCACCGGATTCCCCGTAGAGAGCCGTCATCACGGGGAAGCGACCAACGAGACCTTCCCCACCCTCGCCATCAGCAAACCCCTCGCCCAGCGCAGCCTTTCCCGGCTCAACGACGCGGTGAAAAGGGCCAACAGTTCCAATCCGACCTTCGCCAAACCCTTCGAGGTTTCGTATTTGCCCTCGGAATGGGAGGGCTACAGCGGACTCGATGGCCTGCTCATGGACCGGGCGTCGTGGCTGTCCCTCACCCCGGGACAGCGCCAGGCCCTCATCGCCTGGGTGCGCCTCGGCGGCATCCTCGACATTTACCGGGAAGAGGGAACTCCGCTCTCCGCCCTGAACCTGCCCGTTCTCCCAACGGACGCCACCGCTTCCACCGACATCCCCCTCAGTCTGGGCTCGATCCGGCTGCACGAATGGGATGGCGTGGAACTGCCCGGCAGTCTCATCGCCCGGTATCGCACTCTGCCCACCCGGGCCGAAACGCTGGAAAAAGATTTCGACAGCTACGGCGAATGGCCCCTGGGGAAACTGTTCGGGCACCACGAATTCAATCCCTTTTTCGTGTTCGTCCTCCTCCTCGCCTTCGCCATTCTCGTCGCCCCGGTGAACCTCTTTTATTTCGCCCGTCCGGGGCGGCGGCATCGGCTTTTTATCACCACCCCGATTATTTCCGTGGTGACCTGTCTCCTCGTCATCGTCGTGATTCTCTTCACCGACGGCATCGGCGGCCAGGGCATCCGCGTCGTCCTCGCCGATCTCCAACCCGCGCGCGACGAAATGCGGTTCTACCTCACCCAGGAACAGATCAGCCGCACCGGCGTGATGGTGAACACCGGGTTCTCCAGCTCTCTCATAGATGAGATCAGTCCCGTCCGCCTCCGCGAAAGTTCCCGGCATCGGCCGGGCGGCAACCCGCGCCGCTCGATGCGGTATGACATTTCCGGGGAAGCGTTTTCGGGCAATTTCTTCCCGAGCCGCTCCGAGCAGGGTTTCGTGCTGCGCGCGGCGGAACCCACCCGCTCGCGCATCGAGTGGACCCCGCGCGAGGGAGCGTCCGGTGTCCCGCGACTCACTTCCACATTGTCCCGGTCCATCGCCGAATTTTACTACCGCGACGCCGACGGCACAGTCTGGGTGATGCCCTCCGGAAGTGGGCAAACGATCGCTCCGGGGCGGGAAATTCCGCTCGAAAAGGCCTCTTCCGAAACATGGCCCGAATGGCTCAAGGAGGACATGAACCAGTTCAGCAAAACGCAGCGCTCTCGTCTGCTCCGTATCGTCGACGAGCCGAACCGCTTTTTCGCCCGCCTCGCCGACGGCGAATCCCTCGCCCTCTCCACCCACCCGCGCCTCCGCTGGGAAAACACCTTCGTCCTGCTCACCGGAACTCCCGCCTCCGGTCCGGCGATGACTCCCCCCGCTCCCGAAAACGCCGCCCGATGAGTGACCCAGCCCCCATCGAAACACCCCCGTCCTCCGCCGTGGATTCCGCCGTCCCCGACCCGGACGACCGGGACACCGCCGCCATCGAAGTGCGCAATCTCTCTCGCTCGTTCCCCGGCGTCCATGCGGTGCGGAGCGTCTCCTTCACCGTGGCCCGCGGCCAGGTGATCGGTTTTGTCGGAGCCAACGGCGCGGGCAAAACCACCACCATGCGCATCCTCGCGACCCTCGACCACCCCGACGCGGGGGCGGCGAGAGTGTGCGGATTCGACGTGGTGCGATACCCCGCCGAAGTGCGGCGGCGGATCGGCTGGATGCCCGATCACTACGGGACCTACAGCAACATGACGGTGCTGGAATACCTCGACTTTTTCGCCCGGGCGCTCGGTTTCCGCGGAGAAGAGCGGCTCCAGCGCATCAGCGAAGTGATGGATTTCACCGACCTCACCGGCCTGGCCGACCGGCTCGTCGACACCCTCAGCAAAGGCATGGGCCAACGACTCTGTCTCGGCCGCGCCCTCATTCACGACCCCGAAGTCCTCATCCTCGACGAACCCGCCGCCGGTCTCGATCCCAAGGCGCGGGTCGAGCTGAAACATCTCCTCCGCATCCTCTCCGAAGAGGGCAAGACCGTCTTCATCAGCTCCCATATCCTCTCCGAATTGGGCGAGATGTGCGACTCGCTCCTCTTTATCCATCAGGGCGAAATCATCCATCACGGCTCCGCCGAAAGCCTGCGCCGGGGCAGCGCGGCGACCTGCCTCGTGGAAGTGCGGCTGGCCCACTCGATCGAGCGTCTCGCCGAATGGGTCTCGCTCCATCCCCACGTGACCTTCAGGGAGGCCACCCGCAACGGCGGTCGCATCGAGATCGACTCGGCCGAACCCGGGGAAATCGCCACGGTGCTGCGCCACATGATACGCGACGACCTCCCCGTGACCGATTTCCATCTTCAGGAGCGCAAGCTCGAGGATGCCTTCATCGAAATCCTCGGCGAGATCGAGGCCAGCGGAGTCCCCGTTGTCGGCTGAGCGGATCTCAGTCCTGCGGATTCCGGAGCGCCTCGAGGACGAGATCGACATGCGCGGTCGGCTTGACCTTCGGGAACACCGCGCGGACGATCCCTTCTCCGTCGATCACGAAAGTGGTTCGCTCGGTCCCGTAATAGACCTTCCCGTAGAGCTTTTTTTCCACCCAGACGCCGTAGTCCTCGACCATGCTCCGCTCCTCGTCGCTGATGAGAGGGAACGGCAGGTCGTATTTGGCGAGGAAATCCCGGTGCTTCTTGATAGGGTCGATGCTCACCCCGAAGACCCTGGCGTGAGCGGAAATTTCCCTCCACGCGTCGCGGATGCCGCAGGCCTGGGCGGTGCAGCCGGGCGTGGCGTCTTTCGGATAAAAATACAGGACGACGGTGGAACCGCGGTGCTCCGCGAGACTCACTGTTTCGTTTTCCCCGTATCCGCCGCCGATCACCGGCAGTTCGAAATCGGGGGCCTTCTCGCCTCGTTGTGGTTGGGTGGACATATCAAACTCATACAATGGGATTCCGGCGACGAGGGCAAATTTTGTGAAAAATTTCGCGAAAACTCCTCCTTCACAAGGGGGTGGCGAAGAGTGCGGGACGCCACGACAGCCGACCGACAACGGCCAAACATCTATTCATGAAACGTCGAGTTTGATACGGCGGCTCCCCCCGGCAGGGCGTTTTCGCTTGCCAATCCATTCAAGCGTAGTCACTCTTCGGGCATGTCTTCGTCCACATCCGATTGGGTGCCGCCATCACCTGAGGAACTCCAAGCGATGCTGCCGCAATATGAGATCAGCGAAATCATCGGACGCGGTGGTATGGGGGCGGTCTACCAGGGGCGTCAAGCCAAGCTGAACCGCCCGGTCGCGATCAAGTTGCTTCCCGAGACTTTCGCAAAGGGCGAGGACGAATTGAATTTTGCCAAGCGATTCGAACAGGAAGCCCAGGCGATGGCCCATCTCGATCATCCGGCGATCCTTTCCGTTTACGATTACGGCGAAACGGACAAGGGCCAGCTCTACTTCGTGATGGAGTTCGCCGATGGCATGGATGTCCATCAGTATTTGCATCACCACGGCGGAAAATTGACCCAGGAATCCGCCCTCACCATCACCGCCCACGTCCTCGACGCGCTCGACTATGCCCACCGCCACGGCATCGCCCATCGGGACATCAAACCGGCCAACATCCTTCTTACTCAGGAAGGCCGC
>JAAYAT010000194.1 GCA_012719225.1 Verrucomicrobiaceae bacterium | reverse complement strand
TTTGTCGACGGGATTTTCGAGCGGGAAAAGGAGCGGGGGCGAGCCAGTCCGAAGCGGGAAAGCGGGGCGAGGGAAATGCAGGGCGCGTCCTGGGGAGTCCTGCGGGTGATGCGCGACCTGCGCAAGGAAGTGCTCGGGACGATAGAACGTTGATCCTGGGGCGGATATGTGATCTCCTGACAGGGTGACTCGTTTCTTTCATCCCTCTGTGACGTTGGCGTTTTTCCTGGGCCTTGCCGTGCTCTCGCCACGGGGGGCGGCGCAGGTCGTGGTGGAAAAACCTTCGGAGGCGGATTCGACAATCGTTCCGACGGGACCAGTCCCCACGGCGATTCCGTCGCCGCCCTCGCTGCGGGAGGAAGCGCGTCCGATGAAGAAACGGGAGGGCCGGGCGACGGCGATCCGCCCCCGCTTTCTTCCGGGCAACACCTACCGCTTCGTGACCCGGACCGAGCTGCGAACGTCACTCGGGGGGACGGGAAATGTGGTGGTCGAGCAGCAGGTCCGCTTGGATGGAGGTGTCCGCGTCGACGGCAAGGAGGGCGTCGCGATGAAGGCACGGTCGGAGCGCCTCGATGTGGAAATGCGGTCGGGCGGCAGAACAATCACCTACCATTCCCTCAAGCCGGAGGATCGCACCACCTTGGTGGGGCGGCATTTCGAGGCCGCACTCCATCGGTCCGTCGATTTCAATTTGAACGAGAATCTCCGGGTGGCTTCCGCAGTCGAGGGCGGGAGGGAGGGTTTGGCCACTCCCCTCCCTGGCCTGCCGCGGTTCGGGCCAGAGGAATTGAAGCAGCTCATGGAAACCATTCCGCAGGGCTTTCCAGCCAAGGCTGTCTACTCTGGCGACACCTGGACGAGGGAGGGGGTTCGCAGCGTCGGCTCGGTGGGATCGCTGACTTTCGAGGTCACCTATCAATTCATCGGTCCGGTGGTTTTTGAGGAAAACCAATGCCTCGGCATAGAGTTCGCCGGTCGGATCCAGGGCAAGGTCCCGCTCCCGACGTCCGGTGACGACGCGGCGGCGGGCGGTTTCGCCGAGCTTGGGAGTCAGAGCATGAGCGGTCGCCTTCTCTTCGACCCGCTCGACGAGATGCTGCGCTTCAGCGAGCAGCACATTTCCCTGCAGCTTGCGATTCCGGGGCCGGAGGGAAGCGAACCGCAATTGGTTCCGGTCGAGGAGACCACCACGATACGCCTACTCCATGTCGTGCCGACGGCCTGACACCGTGGGGGCCGTCACGACCCCATCAGTTCGTGTCCGGTGATGCTGAGAGCGTAGATCGCGGCGGTCTCGCTGCGGAGAATGATGGGGCCGAGAGAGAGCGGGGCGAAGCCGAAAGAGCGGGCCTGCGACAGCTCCGCCGGGGTGAAATCGCCCTCGGGCCCGATCATGAGACTGGCGGCGTCGGGGGGCGGGCCGTTTTCTTCTCCGCGCGCGGCGAGGATGGTTTTGAGATTCCGCGCTTCGGGCGAAATCGCGGCGATGAGTTTGAGCGGATCCCGCGATTGCCGGGCAAAGGCCTCGACTTTCATCGGAGTCCGCACTTCGGGGACCCAGTTCTGTCCGCATTGTTTGCAGGCCTCGATGGCGATGCGTTGCCATTTTTGCCGCCTTTTTTCGAGGTCCTCCCCGTCGAGCTGCACCACGGTGCGTTCGGAGAGCAGGGGGGCGATCACCGAGACTCCCAGTTCGGTGGCTTTCTGAATGATGAGGTCCATGTTTTTCCCTTTCGGGACGGCCTGGGCGAGGGTGATGCGAGCAGGCGGGCGCGGCGTTTCGCTGACGAGCTTGGTCTGGAGAGTGACGCTGCCTTTGGCGGTCGCGAGGATTTCGGCCTCGACCTCGGTTCCGGTTCCGTTGAAAGCGATGACGCGGTCGCCCTCGCGGCAGCGCATCACGTCGAGACAGTGGTGGGCTTCCTCGCCACCGAGGACGAGATTCTCCAGATCCCACGAAGGAGCGGGAAGATAAAATCGGTGCTTTGCCATGGGGGAAAAAGGCGTGAGTTTGGCGGGACGCGATCCGCGTGAGGGAAGGCAACCTTTTCCTTTCCCCGTCGGTTTGTCCACTTGTGATTCCGCCCTGCTGTTCTTTGCCTCATGCCACACGAGATTCCTTCCCCCGATCTGCCGCTGCTCGACCGGCTCCGCCGCATCATGCATCTGCTCCGAGCGCCCGGAGGCTGTCCCTGGGATGCCGAGCAAACTCACGAGAGCCTCGTGAAACATCTCATCGAAGAGGCCTACGAGGTCGCCGCGGCGATCCGCGGAGGGAATCGGGAGGAGATCATCGACGAACTCGGCGATTTGCTCCTGCAGCCCGTTTTCCATGGGGAGATCGCCTCGGGGGCGGCAGAGGGAGCCTTCGATCTCGACGACATCGCGGCGGCGATCTGTGAAAAATTGATACGGCGTCATCCCCACGTGTTCGGTGAGACCACCGCGGATACCCCGGAGGCGGTCCTGCGGCAGTGGGATTCGATCAAGGCCCGGGAAAAAGATTCCTCCGGCCCTGACGAATCCGGCTCTTCGGCGAAGCGGGCCGCGGGGGAATACCTCATCAAAAAGGCCAACGACGGACTCCCCGCCCTGATGGCGGCGGGAAAGATCCAACGGAAGGCGGCGGCGGTGGGTTTCGACTGGCCGGATCTACCGCCCGTGATAGAAAAGGTGCGCGAGGAACTGGAGGAAGTGGAGGAAGCGCTCGATTCGGGCTGCGGAGATAAGGTGGCCGAAGAGATCGGCGATCTTCTTTTCGCGGTGGTCAATCTGGCCCGTCGGACCGGACACGAGGCGGAGTTGCTCCTCCACGCCGCGAACGGAAAATTCGTGGAGAGGTTGCAAGCGGTCGAAGAGGATCTCAGAAAGAGCGGGCGGGATCTCCGCTCCGCCACCCTGGAGGAAATGGACGCGGCGTGGGAGAACGTGAAGCGGCAGCGCTCCTCGTGAATTGCGTCGCGTGTCGGAGAACGGAGGGGAAAACGCACCTTTTCGTTTTCCCTCGGGGAAATCGGGCCTATCTTTTGTAATGCCCATCCACTTTTCGCGTGACAAGCAGGGTGGGCGGACAATGCTATCCCTCCCTTTTACGCATTCGGATGACACCGGAATTCACGAGACTCCTCCAAGCCAGCGCCTGCGGCGCCTTTTTGTTCCTCACCGGGTGCGCCACGAGCGGCAGCGGCCCCGTCACGATCACCAAGGTGAACCCCTACCACATGCACGGGCAGTCC
>JAAYAT010000193.1 GCA_012719225.1 Verrucomicrobiaceae bacterium | reverse complement strand
TTTGTCGACGGGATTTTCGAGCGGGAAAAGGAGCGGGGGCGAGCCAGTCCGAAGCGGGAAAGCGGGGCGAGGGAAATGCAGGGCGCGTCCTGGGGAGTCCTGCGGGTGATGCGCGACCTGCGCAAGGGAGTGCTCGGGGAACCCGGGGAGTAGCGTCCGCGGCTTACTGTCGCGGGATCGCGCAGTCGGTCAGCCGACTCGTTGTCCTGGCACGGCGCCTTCGTCGGGCGAGAGGAGGAAAATGTCCTCACCGCCGGGTCCGGCGGCGATGATCATGCCTTCGCTGACTCCGAATTTCATGGTTCGGGGGGCGAGGTTGGCGACGACGACGACGAGTTTTCCAACGAGATCGGCGGGGGTGTAGGCGGATTTGATTCCGGCGAAGACGGTGCGGGTGTTGTCGCCTCCGAGACCGAGGGTGAGTCGGACGAGCTTGCGTGCTTCGGGGACTTCATCGGCGGCGAGGATACGGGCGATGCGGAGGTCGATCTTGAGAAAGTCGTCGATGCCGATTTCGTTGGCGATGGGTGAGGCGGCGAGGGCGTCCCCGGCATCGTCCCAGATCGCCGGGGCTTCACCGGTGGAGACCGGGAGATTCTGTTCGGCGGCTTCTTCGCGGGATTCGTGGATCATCGCCTCCACGCGGGCGGGTTCGACCCGCCGCATCATGTGTTCGAATTTGGCGATGGGTCGGCCGGTGAGGGGCGTGGCCGCCTGGTCCCAGTTCGTGTAGGTTTCGCCGAACAACGCGCCGGACTTCGCGGCGAGATCAGGGAGGACAGGCGCGAGGTAAATCACGAGGGTGCGGAAGAGGTTGAGGGCGACGGTGCAGACGTCCTGCAGCTCCTTTTGTTTTTCGGGATCCTTGCGGAGTTCCCAGGGGGCGTTGCTTTCGACGTAGGGATTGGCCTGATCGGCGAGCTCCATGATCGCGCGCATGGCCTTGCTGTAGTCGCCCTTGTCGTAGGCGGCGGCGATGTCCCGACCGCGGGAGGCGAAGGTTTCGAAAAGCCCGCCGTCGTCCGGGTAGGTCTCGGAGAGTCCGGTTCCGGCGACAAATTTCGCGGTGCGGCTCGCGAGGTTGACGACCTTGCCGACGAGGTCGCTGTTGATCCTGGTGACGAACTCCTCGAGGTTGAGATCGATGTCTTCGACGCGGGAGGAGAGTTTGGTGGCGTAGTAGTAGCGCAGGTAGCTGGGATGGAGATGCTCCAGGTATTTCGAGGCGCGGACGAAGGTGCCGCGGGACTTCGACATTTTTTCTCCGTCCACGGTGAGGAATCCGTGGATGTGAACGCGGGTGGGGAGGGTGTATCCCGCCGTCTTCAGCATCGCGGGCCAGAAGAGGGTGTGAAAATACTGGATGTCTTTTCCGATGAAATGATGGATCTCGGTTTCGTCGTTTTTCCACCAGTCGTCGAGATTCTCCCCGTGGCGTTTGCACCATTGGCTGGTCGCACCGATGTAGCCGATGGGGGCGTCGAACCAGACGTACCAGTAGTTGCCGGGCGAGTCGGGGATCTCGAATCCGAAGTAGGGACCGGGGCGCGAGATGTCCCAGTTCCGGAGGGGTTCGTTGAGGAAAAAGTTGCGGAGGTAGTTGGCGCTCTCGGCGGGGAGGGTTCCCGACTGGGTCCACTCGTTGAGGAAGTCGTGCAGTTTTTCGATCTGGACGAAAAGATGGGTCGCGGCGCGAACGACCGGCCGACTCCCCGAGAGCACGCTGACGGGATCGACGAGATCGGTGGGGCTGTAGGTCTCCCCGCAATGGCCGCAGTTGTCGCCGGGCTGGTCTTTGGAAGCACACTTTGGACAGGTCCCGCGGACGAAACGGTCGGCGAGGAAAACGCCTTTCTCGGTGTCGAAAAGCTGGTCGATCTCCTCTTCGGTGATCATGTCGGCATGGCGGAGGGCGGCCCAGATTTCGCGGCAGATCTCGCGGGTCTCGTCGCTGTGGGTGCTGCCGTAGTGGTCGAATTCTATCCCGAATCCGGCGAAGTCGCGCTGGTGGGCCTCGCTCATTTCGGCGATGACCTCCTCTTCGCTGCGACCTTCGGCCTGGGCGCGGATGGTGATGGCTGTACCGTGGGTGTCATCGGCGCAGAAATAGACGCAGCGATGTCCCTGCATCTTTTGGAAGCGCACCCAGATGTCGGTCTGGAGGTATTCGACGAGATGGCCGATGTGGATGTGGCCGTTGGCGTAGGGCAGGGCGGAGGTGACGAGGATTTGGCGCATGAAAGGGAAAGAGGGAAAGAGAGGATGGGGGAAATGCTAGATGAGGGAGGAAGGGAATGAAAAAGGGAGTCGGGATCACTCTTCGTCGGCGGCCTTTTTCTGCTCCCACCGATAGCCTTGACCGGCGTCGTTGGCGACTTCTATCCACTCGCCGGGAAAGGACTTGCGCTGCCAGTGCCGCCATTGTTCCCCGCGGATCTGATCGACCGTGACGCCTTTCTCTTCGGCTTCCTGCGCCATGAGGATCTCGCGGTCCTGGTTTTCGGCGGTCACGGTGGTCTCGACGTAGTCGCCGTATTCTCCGGCCGGGCGAGTCTTGATGGTGAGGGTTCCGAGGTGGTTTTCGCCGACGAGACGATTGTTTTTCAGCTCTTGGATTTCGGACATGCGGGAGCGGCGGCTGTCCATGGCGGAACGGAAGGTGGCCTGGGCGGCGTCTTTTTTCGCGTCGGTCTGGCCGTGCTGGTAGACGTGGACATCCATGGAGAGATCGACCTTGATCGGCTCGGGGGTGGTCACATTGACGTCGAAGGGTTTGAGGCAGGAGACGAGACCACAGGCCAGCGCGACGAGGCAGCAGGAGCGGATCGGAGCCGCGATCCGGGCATATCTGGGTGGGTAAAATTCCATCACTGGTTTTCCGCCGGTCCCTCGGCGGTGGTATCGGTTCGGGGGGCGGACGGGTCGGCACTCCCGCGCGCGGCGGAGAGCCGCGTGGTGTTTCTCTGGTCGTGTAGGTAAAAATTGAGGTCCCGAGACCCGTAGTCGCCGGAGAAGCGGAGCTTGAGTTCGCCGACGCGGTTTTGAAAATAAAGGCTACCGGCCCCTTTGTCATACTCAAATCGTTTCAGGGCGTTGAGGCCCAGTTCGGTGAGGCTGCGTTTGAGATTGTTCCACTCGGGCGGGAGCTTCTCGAGGACCGCTTCGAGCTTGGTGATGTCGAACCATCCGGGGGTGGTGGCCTGGAACTCGCCGGTGGTCTCCCCGACGACTTTGTCGCGTCCCTCGGAGATGACCTTGAGGGAGACGCGGCCATCCATGAGAAAGGAATCGGGCACGAGGACCTTCGTGAGCGGTCCGGTGTCCATGTCGGTCCCGGTGACCCAGGCGTCCCACTTCCCGGGATCGCTCAGATAAAAGTTGAACTGACCTTCCGCGTAGCCGTCGTAGGAGGCTCCGCCGAACTGCCCGTAGATTCCGTCGGAGTCGAAGGTCACGGAGATGTAGAGGTCCC
>JAAYAT010000192.1 GCA_012719225.1 Verrucomicrobiaceae bacterium | reverse complement strand
CAGTTGGCGCACCACGCGCATGGCGGCGTCGCGTTCGCGGGCGGTGGCATCGAGTGCCTCGACGAGCTGGTCCAGCTCGGTCTCCCAGGCGCGGATCTCGTGAGTGAGTTCGCGGATCTGCGATTCGTAGAGCGCCTGGGTCGGTGCCGCCGCCGGGCGAGGGGCGGGCGGTGTGACGCGGGTGTAGAGCCCGCTTCGTAGAGCAGGGCGACCAGCCCAGCAACGAAGAAGAGCACGGCGAGAATGACGGCGGCGGGGAAGACCCACGTAGCGAGTTTCGAAGTTCATGCGGATGGCAGCCTCGAATATTTGGGGGCACTGAAAATCGACGAGTCAGCGAACAAGCCGAGTTCCTCAAGCCTTGAACGCGCCGAGTCGAAATGACTTTTCTGATTTATAAGGGTTCCCTCGACTGACTGAAATTTGGCGGAAATCGGAACGAGATGGAGATGGATGGAGTGAAACTAAGCCAACCCGTTTAGCGGCTCTGCCCTCCAATAGGCTTCGTCGGGGCTAGGAAAGCCCCGTTCCTTGGGCTAACAGGGTCGGACGCGCCATCCAACCCTGTCGGACCGTCTCCCCGTGGTCCCGAAAGGCACCGGAGATTTTGCCGGTAGGCTAGCTCCTGACTCCTAGCTTCTAGCTCCTGACTCCTACTTTTATATTGCCAAGCCGCTCCCAATCCTCTTTCCTTCCTTTGCCATGTTACGCCGAATCTCACGCCGCTTCAGTCTCCGGATCTTTTCTTCTCTCGCTCTTCTCGGAATCCTCCCTCGAAAATCGGCCTTGGCACAGGAGAAGGGGGAGGCGGAGGATTCGTCTGGGGGGGAGCGCCTCGACCGTTGGGATCGCACGCGGGACCGGGTTTTTTTGGGCGGGGATTTCTGGGCGAATCCGATGGAGGACTGGCGACTGCGGGACGGCTGGGCGGAATGTCTGGTGCGGTCGGGGAAACGCAGTATCCACTCGCTGGTGCGCGGGTTGGAGAATGTGGAGGGCGATTTCACTCTCTCGGTGCGTCTCGCGAGACCGGCGGGACTGACGGGGAAGGACGGCGCGGGGTTCCAGATCGGGGTCCGCAGTGATATCGATGAGGTGCGGAGCAATTGCTTCGCCCACAACGGTATCACGGCGGGGATCACGGGGGGACACCTGGTCCTGGGGCGCGAGCGGAGGGCGCTCGCGGCTCCTTTTGCCGAGGGGGAATGTCTCCTCGTCCTCGCGGGCAAGGCGGGCGCCGGCGAGCGCTACGATCTCACGCTGACCGCGCGGACTCCCGCCGGGGACAGTCTCGGTGTGGTGAAGCTGGCGGCGCGGAAGGAGTTCGTGAGGGGCAACATCGCTTTGATCAGTCAATTCCAGCGGCCGCCGCGGGGACGGGAGGAGGGGGCGTCGTGGAGGTTCACGGATTGGCGGGCGGGGGGCGAGGCTCTGGTGAGTCGTCCCGAGGCGCGTTTCGGTCCCATTCTCTGGACGATGTATTCGCTGAGCGATTCTCGCGGGGAGGAGGGGTTTGTGATGAAGCTGAGCGCGCTGACGGGGCCGCTCGGCGCGGGCGACGGGGAGAAGGTGGAGCTTTTTGTGGAAAGGGAGGGGGCGTGGCATTCTCTCGGGGAGGCGGCTCTCGACACGGATGCCTGGCTCGCGACTTTCCGGATTCCCCGTTGGGACGAGAAAACGGCGACGACTTACAAGGTGGTCCACCGGGAAAGGCTGCGCGACGGCAGCGAGGTGGTCGATGAATGGTCGGGCCGGATCAAGGCCAACCCTGACGGACGTCGCCTCCGCATCGGTGCCCTGACCTGCCAGAACGATTATGCGTTCCCCTACGAACCGGTCGCGGAAAATCTCCGGAAGCTGGATCCCGATCTGCTCTATTTTTCGGGCGATCAGCTCTACGAGAATCACGGTGGGTTCGGGGTGATTCGAGCGCCCGCCGATCCGGCGATCCTGAACTATCTGCGCAAGTTCTACCAGCACGGCTGGGCTTTCCGCGAGGTGATGCGCAATGCTCCGACTCTCTGCCTGCCCGACGATCACGATGTGTTCCAGGGCAATTACTGGGGCGAGGGGGGGAAGGCGATGGAGGTGACCGAGGGTGATCGGGGCGCTTCGTCGAAGGGAGGGTATATCCAGCCGGTGAAGATGGTCAATGTCGTCCACCGGACCAACACCTCGCACCATCCCGACATCCACGATCCCACCGCGATCGAGCAGGGCATGAGCGTCTACTACGGCGAAGTGGTCTACGGTTCGGTCGGGTTCGCGATCGTCGGGGACCGGCAGTGGAAGAGCGGCCCCGAGCGGGTCGAAGCGGACGGTCCCCGGGCCGATCACATTGTCGGAAAAGATTTCGACACGACCTCGCTCGACCGGGAGGGCCTCGTCCTATTGGGGGAACGTCAGGAGAAATTCCTCGAAGCCTGGGCGGACGATTGGCGCGGGCACGGCATGAAGGTGCTGCTGAGCCAGACTCTTTTCGCCAATGTCGCGACGCATCACGGGAAATACGATGGCTATCTCAAGGCGGATCTCGATTCGGGCGGTTGGCCGCAGACGGCGAGGAACCGGGCGGTGTCGATCCTCCGCAAATCGGGAGCGCTGCACATCAACGGCGATCAGCATCTCACCACTCTGGTGCAGTATGGCGTGGACGAGCAGCGCGACAGCAACTGGTCGTTCTGCACCCCGGCGATCGCGGTAGGCTACCCGCGCTGGTGGCGTCCCGACGAGCTGGGGATGCCGCACGAGAACCGGCCCGGGCACGGACTCGCCGACACCGGTGAGTATCTCGATGGATTGGGCAACCGGGTCTACGTCCACGCCGTCGGCAATCCCATCGTGCCGGTGTCGAAGCATCGTTATGAAAAGGCCCACGAGAAGGGGAGCGGGTTTGGTGTGGTGACGATAGATCTGGAGGCGAAAACCTATCACCTCGAAGCCTTCCGCTTTCTCGTCGATGCCACCGACGGAAAGGCGGAGAGCCAGTTCCCCGGCTGGCCTCTCACGATTCATCAGGACGAAAACCGCGGCCAGAACCGGATCGGGGTGGGGGAGGCGTGATGAGACGATTGCTCCGGCTTTTCCTCCTCGTCCCTCTCGCGGTCGTCGCCCCGGCCCGATCGGGCGAGACCCGGCCGCCGAATATTCTCTTCGCCATCGCCGACGACTGGGGTGCCCACGCCGGAGCCTATGGCACGCCCTGGGTGAAGACTCCCGGTTTCGACCGCGTCGCGCGGGAGGGGGTCCTTTTCACCCGGGCCTACACGCCGGTGGCGAAGTGTGCGCCGTCCCGCGCCATCGTCCTGACGGGCCGCCACGCCTGGCAACTGGAGGAGGCGGGCAATCACATGGCCGTTTTCCCCCCGAAATTCAAGAGCTGGCCCGAGGTCCTGAGGGAGGCGGGCTGGCATGTCGGCATCACCGGGAAAGGATGGGGCCCGGGCCGCGCTCTGGACGCGGCGGGACAAGCCCGACAGATCGCGGGGATACCCTATAACAAGCGCAAACTGCTCCCCCTCACCACGGGGATTTCGAAGAATGATTACGCGGCGAATTTCGTCGACTTTCTGGACGCGGCACCGGCGGACGCGCCCTGGTGTTTTTGGTATGGCTCGACCGAGCCGCACCGAGGGTATGAGTTCCAGTCCGGTGTCCGCAAAGGCGGCAAGGCGCTCTCGGATATCGACCACGTCCCCGACTACTGGCCGGACCATGAGACGGTCCGCCACGACATGCTCGACTACGCCCTCGAGGTCGAGCACACCGACCGCCATCTCGTCGCGATGTTGGCGGAACTGGAGCGCCGCGGCGCACTCGACGAGACCATTATCATCGTCACATCGGACCACGGGATGCCTTTTCCCCGGGTCAAGGGATATGCCTATCACGATGCCAATCACATCCCTCTCGCGATCCGTTGGCCCGCCGGGACGACGACGCCGGGGCGGGTCGTGGAGGATTTCGTGGATTTCACCGATATCGCTCCGACTCTGCTCGATCTCGCCGGGATCGACGAGGCGGACAGCGGAATGGCCGCGATCACCGGGAAGAGCTGGCGAGGGCTTCTCGAGAGCGATCACTCCGGCCGCATCGAGGAGTGGCGCGACCATGTCCTCGTGGGGAAAGAGCGCACCGATATCGGCCGTCCCTACGATTGGGGCTATCCCATTCGCGGGATCCTGCGGGACGATTTCCTCTACCTGCGCAACTACGAGCCGGACCGCTGGCCCGCCGGCAATCCTGAGACGGGGTATCTCGATACTGACGCCAGCCCGACCAAGACCCATATTCTCAAAGCGGGGCGACGGGATCGCAGCGACAAATACTGGCGGCTCAATTTCGGCATGCGCCCCGCAGTGGAACTCTACGATCTCCGGGCCGATCCCGACGGGGCGGTCAATATCGCCCGAGCGGCGGACCAAGGCGAGCGCATCGCCCGGCTCGAGGCGGAAATGACCGCACGTCTCGAGGAGCAGGGCGATCCCCGCATGTTCGGGAAGGGATACCTTTTCGACGAATACCCGATCCACACCGACAAGACGCGGAATTTTTACGAGCGGTTTCTGAAAGGGGAACTCGACAAGTCCGCCGCCGGCTGGGTCCATCCGGACGATTTCGAGCCCGGGCCGCTCCCCATCCCTCCCGCCGAACTTCGATGATGCCTCCCCGTCCGCTGTTTCTCCGCGTTCTTTTTGTGCCGCTGCTGCTGGGAGGGGCACTGCTCCCGGCGAAGGCGGAAAAACCCAACGTCCTCTTTATCGCGATCGACGATCAGAACGACTGGATCGGTCCGCTCGGAGGCCATCCCATGGCCAAGACCCCTCACCTCGACGCGCTCGCCGCGCGGGGCGTCACTTTTCTCAACGCCCATTGCAACGCCCCGCTCTGCAATCCCTCGCGGACCAGCCTGCTCCTCGGTCTGCGTCCCACCACTACAGGGATCTACGGACTGGCCCCCTCGTTTCGCAGCGTCCCCGGTTTGGAACAGTGCGTCACCCTGCCACAGCATTTCGCCGCGCACGGCTACGAAACGCTCGCCACCGGCAAGATTTTCCACGGCGGCACCGGGAGCAGTGGTCGTGCGGGCAAAGGGAAGGGCAAAGGCAAAGGGCCGGGGAAGGGCAAAGGAACTGAAAAATCCTCGCCGTTGCCTGATTTCGCGGTGCGTGGCCCCAGTCCCGGTGTGGGAGCGAGGCCACCGGCAAAGCTCATCCCGCCCACGCCCATGGGTGATCATCCGCTGATGGACTGGGGCGTCTGGCCGCCCGACAACGACGACACCGGCAAGGGCGATTATCAGGTGGCGAGTTGGGCGGTCGAACAGATCGCAGCGTCCACCGCCGGGGAACCTTTCTTCCTCGCGGCGGGATTTTTCCTCCCGCACGTGCCCTGCTACGCCACGCAAAAGTGGTTCGACCTCTACCCCGACGACGACAGCGTGCTGCCGGTGATCCGGCGGGAGGATCGCGACGACACCCCGCGTTTTTCCTGGTATCCGCATTGGAGACTGCCCGAGCCGAGGCTGAAGTGGGTCGAGGAGAACGGGCAGTGGCGCAATCTCGTGCGCAGCTATCTCGCCTGCACCAGTTTTGTGGACGCCCAGATCGGACGGCTCCTCGCCGCGCTGGAGCAAAAGGGCATCGCCGACAACACCATCGTGGTGGTCTGGGGCGACCACGGTTGGCATCTCGGGGAAAAGGGGATCACCGGGAAAAACACCCTCTGGGACGACGGCACCCGGGTGCCACTGCTCTTCGCCGGACCCGGCGTGCGTCCCGGCGGGCGCTGCACCCGACCCGCCGAACTGCTCGACATTTACCCGACCCTCCTCGAACTGGCCGGTCTGTCGGCCCGCGATGATCTGGAGGGGCTCAGCCTCGTTCCTCAACTGACCGACCCCTCGGCCCCACGCGAGCGCCCCGCCGTGACCAGCCACAACAAAGGCAACCACGGGATACGCTCCGAGTACTGGCGTTACATCGTCTACGCCGACGGCAGCGAGGAACTCTACGACATGCGGAAAGACCCCAACGAGTGGACCAATCTCGCGTCCGATCCGGCCCATGCCGCCGTCATCGCCGAGCACCGCAAGTGGATTCCGGAAATCCAACTCGATCCCGCGCCCGGCAGCGCCCACCGCGTGCTCACCTACGATCCCGCCACCGGCGAAGCGATCTGGGAAGGCGTCGAAATCAAACGGGACGATCCCATTCCCGAGTGAGGCCCGAGCACCGGACCAGCGCTGGAATTTTTGCAAATTCCTCCACTGCGGATCGCGAAAAACGGTAGAGGAAGATGCCAATCTTCCCAGGCAGAAGATCCCCGCCCGCCGGACCGATTATTTCGTGCGTTTCCCCGCTGGAAAAAGCGAGTGCCTTGTGCTATTGCGAATGCCGGGCTGCGGCCTGAAACGTCCACCATCGAATTTTTCCCATGTTCCAAAACGGCCAGCGCGTGGTCTGCATCGACGACCGGTTCGACCCCTGGGTCTACGACCTTTACAAAGAACTCCCCCGGCGGAACAAGATCTACACGGTCCGGGCGATGGGCGCGGGACGATCGAATCCGACTTTCGCCCTGACCGATGACGCGAAGCTCACCATCAGCGGCGCCGACTTCGACATTCTCCTGCTCCTCGCCGAACTGAACAATCCCGACGATCCGCATTCCAGCATCCAGCAGGAGCTCGGGTTCCGCGCGGAGCGTTTTGCGCCGCTCCAGGAGGACCTTGAAGAAAACGAAGAAGTGGAACTGGTCGGCTTCGGCGAAGAGGTGAAGGGCTGGGGAAGCGGCGACTGAGTCGCGGTTCGTCCCGACATTTCCAGGATCCGGACGACGTCACGACGGCCCGCCCGCTGCTTGTTTCGCGAGCGCTTTTCGCGCCGCCTTTGTTTTCATGCGGATATTGAGGGCCTCGACGAAAACCGAGAAGGCCATCGCGAAATAGACGAACCCTTTTTGGAAATGGAAGTGAAAGCCCTCGGCGATCAGGGTCGTGCCGATGAGGAGGAGGAAGGAAAGGGCGAGGACCTTCACGGTGGGGTGACGGCTGATGAAATCACTCACCGTCCCGGCGAAGATCATCATGAACCCGACCGCGACCATCACCGCGATGATCATCACAGTGATGTGATCGACCATGCCCACCGCGGTGATGACCGAATCGAGCGAGAACACGATGTCGAGAATCGCGATCTGCACGAGGATGGCCCCGAGCGCCACCTTCGTCTTGCCCGGGAGATGCTCCGCCTCGGCATCGCCCTCGACCTTGTGATGGAGCTCCTTGGTGCTTTTCCAGAGCAGGAAGAGACCGCCGAGGATGAGGATGAGATCTTTCCCCGAGATCGCGTGGCCCATCACCGCGAAGAGCGGATCTTGCAACTGCATGACCCAAGTGATGCAGAGCAGGAGGAGGATGCGGGTGATCATCGCAAAACCCAGACCGAGGAAACGCGCCCGCGCCCGCTGACTCTCCGGGAGTTTGTCGACGAGAATGGAGATGAACACGATGTTGTCGATCCCGAGGACGATTTCCATCACCGTCAAGGTGAGGAGGGCGATCCAGGCCTCAGGACTGTGGAGCCAGGAGAAATCGATCGCGGCGGCAAGAAGCGGCAGGTCCATATACATCCTTCGAGAATAACGCGATCTCCCTTCCCCGCAATCCGGCATTGGCCGGACCGCGCTTTTTTACGGAGCCCGCCTCACGGAAATCCCGTCCAAATGTTTAACAAATTTTAAAAAAATACCTTTCATGATGGATGGCATTGAAATAATTTGTGGCACACGAAGGGTAGGAAGTTTATAATTTCCATAATTTACCCGCCGGATGTGGCGACGCGTCCGGGACAAACACACAAACAATATCCGAGAAAGAATGGGACGAGGCGTGATAGGCTTCGGTGGGCTCGTGCTTGCCGGGCTGGTGGCTTTGCTGGCTGGCTTGCAAAAATCGGGCGCGCTCGATCTCGTCGGCCTTTTCGCGCCGCTGCCCGAGATCGATGCAGCCTTTCAGCGGGGGTTCCGCTCCGACGCGATTTCGAAGATCAACCGAGTCCGGGTGCCCGCTTCGGTGGAGGAGGTGCGGGTGGATGAGCCGATCCAGTCGTTCCTGGAAACCTTTGTCCACAATCATCCCGATCCGAAACACCTCCAACTCGACGAGGTTTTCGACGCGATCCAGACCGAGTTTCCCGGCGCGCAGTATCTCGCGGCGAACCTCATCACCTCCAGCGATCGCGAGGAACTCCTCGGCAAGTTGTCCCGCTGGACCGCCGTCGCCAACCCGGATTTCGACTGCCTCAACACGACCGTCTTTCACGCCGGCACCCGTCTCGGTGCCCTCGGGGTGGTCTCGCGGCGCATTCCCCGGTTCTCCCTGCGAGCGGCGAACGAGGGGAGCGGTCGATTTTTCAACCGCTGCCCGCATTGCCAGGTAATCCACGCGCTCGAACTGGCCCGCGAATCCCGCACCCTCATCCTGTCCTGTCCGCACTGCGAACTGCCTTTTGACATCCTCGCGGCCGGCACCAATGGCGAGATGCGGAAGGTGAACGACTTCCTCGAAGGCTTCGAATTGGAGGCCGTCGGAGAAAAGGCGACGCGGCGGGAGGGGCTGGACAGGATTGTCGCGCTCTGGGGACTTGTCGCGGACCAATGTGACTACGAACTCGATCAGGACCGCCCCGGCGGCGCGGCGAGCGAGGAAGAGGACGCGAACTCCCACGAGATCTGGAAAACCTCCCGCGAAACGTGGAACGAGGCCACCGGGGACTGCGAGGATACGTCCATCCTCCTCGCCGATGTGCTCATCGGAGCCGGTTTCGACGCTCGCGTCGCGATCGGATGGAACGGCAACATCGGGCAGCACGCCTGGGTCGTCGTCCGCGTCGACGAACAGCAATACATTCTCGAATCGACCCTGGAGAAAAAGATCGATCACAGTGATCTCGTGGTGGTCGGGGAGGCCTCGGCCTTTTACCAACCCGAGCAACTGTTTGACCGGGAGCACATCTACTACACGACGGCGCGACCGGACCATTTCCGCCTCGATTATTTCTCGCCGACTCTCTGGAAGCAAGTGCCCGGCGAAAACGGGGAGAGCAAGAGCGAGGTCACCGACATGTCCATCCGATAGAGCTGGGGAGTGCGGAGGGTCCGGTTGAGGTGGAGAACCAAAGCAAAAGCCTTGCCAAATGCGGGTGCTTCTCCCTATGCTGGAAAAGTGGACACCGACCGTCTCTTTCACGAACTCTTCCGCGACCATCCGGAGTGGCTGCGCGAACTTACCGGCCTGCCCCTGCCCGCCGGATGCCGCGGATCGTCCCGCACCCTGAAGCAGCTCGAGATCCGCTGCGACCT
>JAAYAT010000191.1 GCA_012719225.1 Verrucomicrobiaceae bacterium | reverse complement strand
CGCAATTTTTTTCGTCGGAGAATCACACGTGCAAGTAACGCTTGGCTTTGGAACAGTGCAGGGACAGTTGGCGCTCGGAGGAGTCTCCTTCCCTACTGATTGGGACATGCTTGCAGACTCTACGCCATATTCAAAGCTGCAGCCGTCCGATTGCTTCTTTGCTCCCGAACCGCGGCAATTGGTCGTATCAGAATCTGCCGACCCATTCTCGGATTATAGCCTCCGCCCACCTATTTCTGACACACTATTCGGCGTGGAATCATCGTTCGTCTCAGACCGATCCCCCGATCTTTCTCAATACATTCTGACCTTTCCTTTCTACTACGTCCCGATATTCGGGGCGGTTATAGTTGCAATCCTATTTCTTTGTTGTGGACCAAGACGCGGACCCAATCGGGTAGGAACGGCGATTAAACCCGCTCCCCCCACAGCACCCGGCATGCGGGATTGACTGCGCTTCGCTTGCCCTTCGGGCTGTCCAAAGGACAGTCTGTCTCGCTACGCTCGGCTGACGGCGGTCGTTCCTCCCTTGCCGCTTCGCGGTGCCCTGCGAGTATCTGTCTTGCTACGCTCGGCTGACGGCGCTTCGCTTGCCCTTCGGGCTGTCCAAAGGACAGTCTGTCTTGCTCCGCTCGGCTGACTCCGGTCGTTCCTCCCTTGCCACTTCGCCATGCCCTGGGAGCATCTGTCTTGCCTTCGTTATTCTCCGGCTACCTTCGGTTCACTACGCTCGGCTGCACCGGGCGGTTCCCATCAGTCATGAGAAGCGGGAGAAGCAAATGCCGCCCGCCTATTCCTCGATCCGGATAATCCCACGCCGGATCGCTTCGGCGGTGGCTTGGGCGCGGTCGCTCACTGCGAGCTTCTGGAGGACGTTGCTGATGTGTCGTTTCACGGTGTCGTCGGCGATGCGGAGTTCCGCCAATCAAAAACCTGCAACGCCCATCTCAGTACTGGTGGAACGGGCCTCCCGGCCCGTTTCGACGGTGGAGTGGCAAGCAGGTGGTCGGTTTAGGTGGGCGAAGCTCCCCGACAGATCGCAGAGGTAACCGAGGATATCGATCTCGATCCAGAAAAGCCCGGATACCCAATCGGCTCACCGGGACGGTTCGCCCTACCATCGCCGAAGCTGCGGCGGAGAGCGGAAAAAGCTTCTCCCATCGCAATCGATTCGCCGGGAGTAAGGCGGGCTATTTATCCTGTTCTGCGGAAAGAGCTTGAAAATCCGTAATTACACCGTTTTTATACCATAATGGAGTTTGAATTCGATCCAGAGAAATCTGTCGCGAATCGAGCGAAACATGGAATCGATTTCGTTAGGCGCAGGAGCTTTGGGGCGATCCCAGGCACCTGATTGTTCCAGCGCGGTCAACGACAGAAGCCCGCTACGCGCTCATTGGAGAGTATGATGACAAGGTTTGGGTCTGCATTTTTACGCTGCGAACCGAGAGTTTGAGGATTATTTCAGCCAGAAGAGCCAGAAATGAAGAAAAAGAAGGATACTATCACCGCTGAAGAATTGGATCGACGATTCGACGAGGGGGAGGACATCAGTCGTTATTTGGACTGGAGTAAAGCGAAACGGCCATTTTTGGAGCAAAGACGCGTCAATGTAGATTTACCTGCATGGATGATCGAATCGCTCGATAGCGAAGCGAATCGGATTGGAGTCACCCGTCAGTCGATCGTGAAAGTTTGGCTGTCTGAACGGATTAAGGCGGAACAAACGGGTCGGAAGTAATGGCTGGAAGCTGGCCTCCAGCCGGATGAAGGGGCTTGGGACCGAGCTTGCATTGACGATCCCCCCCAAAACGATCCAAGGAGGCAAAAGACGCGGCAGCGCCCCCCCCAGCGCCCTTCACAAGCCCCGCCGGATGGGCTTCGCCGCGGGTTGGAAAACCCGCGCTCCTTTTTGCTGGCGCTGTATCCACGTTTGGCCCCAAGGAGGGGCGCTTTTCTAGCGCACTTCACAAGCCCCGCCGGATGGGCTTCGCCGGGGCTAAAAAAGCCCCGTTCCTTGCGCTGGCGCTGTATCCACGTTTGACTCCAAGGAGGGGCGCTTTTCTAGCGCCCTTCACAAGCCCCGCTCCTTCGACCGCAGCTAAAAAGCTAAAAAGCTAACAGCTAAACAGCTAGCTAGCCGCGTTCCTACGACCCAAGGCCGCCGCCTATTCCTCAATCCGGATGATTCCCCGCCGGATCGCCTCGGCGGTGGCCTGGGCGCGGTCGCTCACTCCGAGCTTTTGGAGGACGTTGCTGATGTGTCGTTTCACGGTGTCGTCGGCGATGCACAGTTCCGCCGCGATCTCCTTGTTGGCGCGGCCTTTGGCGACGAGGGCGAGAACCTCGCGCTCGCGCAGGGTGATGGCCGGTTCCAACTTCAGCCCGGCGAGTCGAGTCGAGATGCCGGACGGCAGATACGGCTGCCCGGCGGCGATCTGACGGAGGGCGTGGATGAGTTCCTCGCGTCCCGCCGTTTTCTGCAGGTAACCGAGAGCGCCCCGCTCCAGCGCGGCCTGGATCTCATCGTCTCTCGCGAAAGTGGAAAAAATGAGGACGCGGGCCTCCGGAGCCGCTTCGAGGAGACGCTCGGTCGTTTCGATCCCGTTCCATCCGGGGAGTTGCAGGTCCATCAGGACAACGTCGGGGGTCGTCTCAAGAAACCGCTCGACGGCACATTCCCCGTATTCCGCCTCGGCCACGACGGTGATGTCCTCCTCCAATTCGAGCGAGGCGACCAACCCGCTGCGCACCACGAAATGGTCATCGACGATCATGATTTTCATGCCGACACTCCTTTCTTCTGAAACGACAGGGTCACGCTGACAGTCGTACCCTCTCCCGCGACGCTCTCCCACGCGATCTCCGCGCCGATCTTGCGGCAGCGCTCCCGCATCCCCATGCAGCCGAATCGTCCTGACCGGGCCGAGGTGTTTTCCGGCTCTTCCAGGCCGCGCCCGTCATCGGCGATGCGCATGACGAGTTCCTCTCCGTCGTAGTCCACCGATATGGCGACAGTCGCCGCTCCGGCGTGCTTGATCACGTTGGTGACGGACTCTTGTGCGATCATGCGAAGGTGATGCACGGTGCGCGAGGGCAGGGCGGGCACATCCGCCGCGGGCGGCACCATCACCACTTCAGGGCCGGGCTCGCCGTTCCTCCCGGCGACCAGTTCGCCGAGGGCGCTGGTGAGGTCGGCTTCCTCGCCGGGTTCCTGCCGCAGGTCCGCGATGAGGTTGCGCGTCTCGGTCTGGATCCGCGAGACGAGGTTGCGCGATCCCTCGATGAAACCGCGCAGCCTTTCGTCGCTCCCCCGCGCCACCGCCGCGTCGAGCCGTAGGGAGAGTCCGGTGAGATCCTGCTCGAGGGTATCGTGAAACTCGCGGGCGATGCGGTGCCGCTCCTCCAGGGCGGCTTCGATCCCGATGCGTTCGCGCAGGGCGTCCGTCTGCCGCGCGACCTGACGCCGCAGCAGGGTGATCCAGAGTCCGGCGAGCACCGTCGCCGCAAGCAGGAGAAAAAGCGCGGTGGTGAGCCGGGTTGAGGTCCACCACGAAGCCGGCCGCAGCACCACGATGTCGGCGGCGGAGCGCAGGCGCAGGGAAACCCGGTCCGGCTCGGACCGGTATTGGGCGGAACGCCGCGTCGATTCCACCAAGGCGATCCCGGTGACGCGCACCGTCGTCCCCGGCAGCAGATCCTCGGGCAGGGCCGGGGTATCGGCGTGGAGGGTCCGCGCCCCGTCGCGGAGGACGAGGACTCCGCCGCTCTCCTGGCGGTATTGTTCGCTGAGTTCGGCGGTGAAGCTGACGAGATCGCTGTCGTGGAGCCCTTCGAGCAGCTCGGAGACCCGGGTGGTCACGGGAACCGCCGGGCCGTCGCCGAGGAGGTGGTCGAGGGTCACGGCATCGACAATGCGGGCACTGAACCGGTCCATCTCGGGGAAACCTATCATTTCCACATAATCCCCGCTTTTCAGGAGCGGATCGCTTCGCACGAGACGCGCTCCGATGCCCGACTCGCCGCTCCGGATGTAGACATCGCCGTCCGGGAAAGACGCCAGGACGACGCCGGTGAGCTTGACCCGACGCCGCTCCTGCCCGCCCACCGCGAAAGTCAGGATCTCGCCGGGAGAAATCTCGGGAATGGAGCGCAGATCCCGCGCCGCCTCGAGGATGGCGATGTCGTTCCAACTGCGGCAGCGCAGGTAGGGTTCGACGAGTTGGCGACGATTGTTGATCACTCCGGCGGCGAGTCCGGTGACGCGGACGCGGCTGTCGATGATGTCCTTGTCCCCCTGGGGCGGTTCTTCCAAGCGGATCTCGACGACGCGGGAGCCGACGTCGACGCGCACCAGGCTGGCCCCTTCGTCATCGGGTGCCACGGTCCTGACGATGCCCTCGACACTGACCCTCTGGTAATGGTATCGCCCGGACATGAGGTCATCAAAATCGACCGCCACGGCCTCGGGCAATCCCGGGTGTGCGAGCACCTCGAGTTCCCCCCCGTCGATTCCCGGCAGATAGAGGCCGGGGTAGGAGACTCCCCGCACCCGGATCTCGTCGCCCGGCGCGGGAGCCGTCAGCCCCCGCAGTTGGAAATAGGTTCCGGCGGTGTCATCTTGAAAAAAGACGGTGCCCTGCGGCTCCGCGAAAATCACGACGCCACGCAGGTCGACGGGCACTCCCGATTCGGCCTCCTCCGCACTGAGGGAACGCAGTTCCAAGGCCGTGGTGAGAGGCTCCGCGACCGTATCGACGGGGACGGACAATACCAAAGCTAGGAGGATGGCGGAGAGGATCCGGGTCATGGCGGCTTCCCATGGTGCGGTCGGTGCTGCCACGGCGCAAGTGTTTCCGGAATCCACAAAGGCGGCCCGAAAGCGGGCGTGAACGAGCGGATTTTGTGAATTGGAGAGGCCGCCGTCTCACGCTATGATACCCCGCCGCCCAACCCGATTTGATTTCGCGAAATCTCCCCCACCCTCCTCACCGTTTGAAAGACATGCCCGGCATCGGAAATCTCCCCAATGAAATGATTCTTGCCTCGGCGGGGTCGGGGAAAACATGGCAACTGACGAACCGCTACATCGCGCTGATGGGCTTGCAGCTCAAGAGCGGCCTCCCGGTCGCCCCCGAGCGCATCATCGCGGTCACTTTCACCCGCAAGGCGGCGGGGGAGTTTTTCGACTCCATCCTCGTGAAACTGGCCGGAGCGGCGGCCGATCCGAAGAACGCCGCCGCGCTCGCCTCGGACCCGAACGATCCGCTCTCCGCCACCCTCGCGACCCTGACCCCGAAGGACTTCGAAACGCTGCTCCGCGTTTTCATCTCGCGGATACCGCGGCTTTTTCTCGGAACGCTCGACAGTTTTTTCGCGAACGTCCTCCGCGCCTTCCCCGCCGAATTCGGACTCACCAGCGACTTCCAGGTGATGGACGAATACCAGACCGAGGTCGCCAAGGCACGGGTCTACCAAAGCGTTTTTGAGCGCCGGATTTCCTCCGCCCGGGAGGAAAATCCGGCGCAGGACGCCTTCCTCGAAGCTTTCCGCCGCGCCACCTTCGGCAAATCGGAGGTCAAGATCACCCGTCAGCTCGACGGGTTCATCGAGGAACTCCACGATCTCTACCTCAGCGCACCCGACCCAAAACTCTGGGGAAACGCCCCCGCGATCTGGGAAGGCGGCGGCGAGGATTGGTTCGTCACCGGAATCGATTTCGAGGAGGAATTCGTCCGCCTTTTCCGCGCCCTGCAAACCCTGGCAAAGGTCGATTGGAAATACTGGGAGGAATTCCGCGACGAACTGCCCT
>JAAYAT010000190.1 GCA_012719225.1 Verrucomicrobiaceae bacterium | reverse complement strand
CGTGGCCGAGGCACGGAGGCGGCGGAAATTTCGTTTGTGCGCGCGTCGAAACACGAGGGAGTCTCCCTACCGGAATTCCAATCCATCGACTTTGATCCGAGCACCGGCAGGGAAAAAACGCCGACCCCGGACTCCGCCGCCGCTTCCGCGGGGGACGAGTCGTCTCCGGGGATTTTCTCCCGGATTCGATCCGGATTCTACGGCCTGCACCTCGCCCGCTTCGCCTCTCCCGGGCTCCGTTTCGGCTTTTTCATCATGGGTTTGCTCGGTTCGGTGCTGACCGCTTCGGGCCTGCTCCTGTGGACCCTCAAGCGGAGCAAGGACTATCGCAAGTCGGGCGGAAAAATGGCCGCCTTCCGCCTCGTGGAGATTCTCAACATCGCCGCGATCACCGGAGTGATCGTGGCCATCGGGGCTTTTTTCTGGGCCAACCGGCTGCTCCCCGCGGGGATCGAAGGTCGGGCCGATCGCGAAGTCCAATGCTTCCTCTGGGCCTGGGCGGCCACCCTCGGACACGCCCTCCTGCGGCCATCCCGCAAGGCCTGGGTGGAGCAATTGTATCTTGTCGCGGCACTGTTTCTTCTGCTACCCGCACTCGATGTCGCCTTGGATTCCACCTTCGCCCGGGAAGCGTTCCGCACCGGGGATGCGGCCTATCTCGGCTGCCTCGCGGCGTGGCTCCTGATCGGATTCCTCTCCGCCGGGATCGCTCGTCGCCTCGGCGGAGTGTGGGGAAAGAACCACGGCGAAGAAAAGCGCACCAAACCGGAGGCCCCGGAACCCGTCGACGAACTTTCCACAGGATGAACCCCATGGTTTTGGCATCGGTATTTCTTGCCTTCGGCGGACTGATCGCGCTGGCCGTTTCCCAGCGAACCCACCAGTCTACGGTCTTTGGTTCCCGGCTCACCCGGAAACGCGAAATCCTCTATCGCTGCGGCGGAACCCTCCTTCTCCTCGTCTCGACCGGGTTGTGGATGCGACACTACGGAGTCTCCCTCGGACTGGTCGCCGCCTTCACCGAGATCGCGGTGGCGGGAGTGGTCGTGGCCCTGCTGCTCTTTCGCATTCCCCGACTCCTCCCGCGGATCGGTTGGGTGGCTTTGGTCGTCGGCATCCTCGCCGGACTGTGGTCCTGAATGGGGCGGGGGGGTGGGAGTTCAGGTCAATCCGCTGAAGGGATTCGCTGGTGTCACTCATCGCGTGAACGAGTTCGGAGACCAAAACACTACACGTCTTTCTCGAAATTTTACGCTTCCCTCGGCGTGGGATGGCAGCCCATACTCGTCTCCCGAATCCACCCACTACGCTCATGAAGCAAACATTCGTCACTCTCGTCACCCTCACCGTTCTCGCGCTGACTTCTTTCACCAGTGCCGCCGACCGGCCCAATGTGTTGTTCCTCATCTCGGACGATCTCAACAACTACCTCGGCTGCTACGGCGATCCCCGCGCCAAGACGCCGAACATCGACGCACTGGCCGCCCGCGGGGTCCGCTTCGAGCGGGCCTATTGCACCTTTCCCCTGTGCGGGCCGAGCCGCAACGCGATCCTCACGGGACTCTATCCGAACAGCAACGGAATTCTCGCCAATTCGCAGATTTTCCGTCAGACGATTCCCTCGCACCACAGCCTCTCCCAGGCCTTCCGGCTGGAGGGGTATTTCGCCGCTCGCGTCGGCAAGCTCTATCATTACAACGTGCCGAAGTCCATCGGGAGCAACGGACACGACGATCCGGGGTCGTGGGAACTGGAACTCAATCCCGCCGGAGTGGATCGACTCGAGGAAGAAAAGGATATTTTCACCCTCACGCCGAACCGGTTCGGCGGCACCTTGAGCTGGTACGCCTCGCCGAAAAGCGACGAATTTCACACCGACGCGATGCTTGCGAAGGACGCCGAATGGGTCCTCGAACGCTGCGCGAAAGAGCAGGACCGCCCCTTCTTTCTGGCGGTGGGATTTTTCCGCCCCCACACCCCCTACGTGGCCCCGAAGGATCCCTATTTCGGTTGGTATGCAGAAAAGGACATGCCGCTCTTTCCCACCTTGGAGAAAAATCCGCCCGAAGTGCCCGCCGCCGCGCTCGCCAGCTACAAGAGGGAGCAGGACCAACTCACCGATGAACTGCGGCAGAAGTGCGTCCAGGCTTACTACGCGAGCATCAGTTTCATGGATGCCCAGGTCGGGCGCGTCGTCGATGCGCTGGACCGTCTCGGACTCGCGGAGAACACCATCATCGTGTTCACGAGCGATCACGGCTACCACATGGGTGAGCACGGTCTGTGGCAGAAGCTGAGTCTCTTCGAGGGCAGTGCCAGGGTCCCGCTACTGATCGTCGCCCCGGGCGCGGGACAGGGGACGGTGGTCGAGGAACCGGTCAGTCATATCGATCTCTACCCGACCCTCACCGGTCTGGCAGGGGTCAAGGCACCGGCGAATCTGCAGGGGCAGGATCTCACCCCGCTGCTGCGGGACCCGGCGGCGAAAGGACGCGGATGGGCGCTCACCCAGGTGGTGCGGGGACGGGGAGGAAAAGCGGGAAAGGCGGGGGCGAAATCGAAAGCCGGTGCGGCCAAGGGACCGGTGGACGGAGGGGGCCGCTTCTTCGGGTATAGCCTCCGCACCCCGCGCTACCGCTACACCGAGTGGGACGAGGGCGGACGTGGCCGCGAACTTTACGACCACGAGACGGACCCCGGCGAACTCGTCAACCTCGCCGAGCAGGCCGAACACGCCGCGACGGTGGCGGAACTGAGCGAGGTTCTACGCGAGGCGGCCGCGGCCACTTATCCCGCCGATGGGATCACTCCGCCAGTCAAACAGGGGGCGCTCTGGGCCCCGAACCTCACCGATCCGTGATCGGGCCGACCGTGTTTTTGTCGCCCCTCTTCCGAAGCCATTCTCATTATTTTCATGAAAAATACGCGCCTCTTCGTTGCCGCCCTGAGCACTGTGGTCGGATACGCTACGCCCGCCCGTCTCGAAGCGGTGGAAACGCCCAACATCATTGTCATCCTCGCGGACGATCTCGGGTATGGCGATGTCGGTTGCAACAATCCCGATTCGAAAATCGCCACGCCGAACATCGACCGCATCGCGCAAGAAGGGATGCGTTTCACCGACGGGCACAGTTCCTCCGGAGTCTGCACCCCGACGCGCTACAGCCTCCTCACGGGCCGCTACCACTGGCGCACCCGTCTCCAGCGCGGTGTCCTCGGCGGATTTTCCCTCCCCCTCATCTCCGAGGGACGGGTCACCCTCGCGAGCTACCTGCGCGACCGGGGCTACCACACTTCCTGCATCGGGAAATGGCATCTCGGGATGGAGTGGCCGCTGCGGGGCGGAGCGGTGGCGGATGACGGGGGCGATTTCAGCACACCCTTCGCGGACATTTCCCTGGTCGATTACACCTCGCCGATCCGGCATGGTCCGGTGGATCGCGGCTTTGACCGCTACTACGGCATCAGCGCCTCGCTCGACATGTTTCCCTACGTCTGGATCGAGGACAGGCTTCCGACCGAGGTGGCGAGCGTGGAAAAGGCGTTCCATCGCCCGGGGCCCGCAGGACCGGATTTCGAAGCGGTAGACGTGCAGCCGGGGATCACGGATCGTCTCCTCGCGACGATAGCGGAGTGCTCGGACGAGGCCAAAGCGGGCAAGCCGTTTTTCGCCTACGTGGCCCTGGCTTCGCCCCACACCCCCATCGTGCCGACGCCGGAATTCCAGGGGAAAAGCGGGATCAATCCCTACGCCGATTTCGTCCTCCAGATCGACGCCGACATAGGACGCATCCTCGCGGCGCTGGAAGAGGGTGGGATCGCGGACGACACCCTCTTGCTTTTCACCTCCGACAACGGTTGTTCCCCGCAGGCGAAATTCCCCGAGCTCCACGCCGCGGGGCATCACCCGAGCTACCATTTCCGCGGCCACAAAGCGGATCTCTACGAAGGCGGTCACCGGATCCCTTTTCTGGTGCGCTGGCCCGCGCGGGTCGAGGCGGGCGTGGTCTCCGATCAGTTGGTCGGGCAATTCGACCTGCTGGCGACGCTGGCGGATTTGCTCGGGGAACCTCTCCCGGAGGACGCGGGCGAGGACAGTGTCAGTTTCCTCCCGGCGCTGCTCGGTGAGGCGACCGGTCCGATTCGGAGCAGTCTCGTGAACCAGTCGATGAACGGGAGTTTCGCGATCCGCGACGGATCGTGGAAATTGCTGCTCTGTCCCGGTTCGGGCGGCTGGAGCGCTCCGCGTCCGGGCCGGCACGACACCAGCGGCATGCCCGATTTCCAACTCTACGATCTCTCGACCGATCCGGGCGAGGAGAAAAATCTCGTGGCGGATCATCCGGAGCGGGTCGCGAGGATGAAAGCGGCCATGGAGGAGGCGATCGCCCGGGGCCGCACCACGGCGGGACCGAACCTGAGCAACGACGTCGAAGTCGCCCTGATCAAACCGCTGCCGGAACTCAGCAAAGGCAAAAGCAAAGGTAAGGGAAAGGCGCAGAATGCCGCAGCGAAGTGACGCTCCGCAGCGTTCCGCCAACGAGATCCAATCTATGGCCTCGCCATGACCTCCCGCATCAGGGCGGTGCTGGCATTGCCGCCGCTGAGGATCACGGCGGCGCGTCGTCCCCGCCAGTGCTCGCGCTGTTTTTTCAGGGCGGCCCAGGCGAGAGCGCCGGATCCCTCGGCGAGATTGTGGGTCTTGCGGAGGAGTTCCCCCATCGAGGCGAGGGCTTCGTCGTCGCTCACCGTGACGATGTCGTGGGCCTGTTCCGTGAGAATTTCCAAGGCCTCGCGATTCGGAGTTTTGCAGGCGACTCCCTCGGCGACTCGGGTGGTGCTGGATTGTTCGATGAATTTCCCCTGACGGAAGGACAAGGCATAGGCCGGAGCGAGTTCGGAGACCACCCCGATGAGCTTGGTTTTGAGACCGAGAGCTTTCCGCGCGGCGGCCAGCCCGCAGAAGCCCGAACCGAGCCCGACGGGGACGAAAACGACGTCGAGATCGGCGACGGCCTCGAAGAGTTCGAGTCCGTAGGTCGCCACCCCGCGCACGAGCCAGGGATGGAAGGAGGGCACCGGGTGGAGTCCTTCACGGGCGGCGAGTTCGCGGGAAAACTCCAGGGCCTCCTGAAATTCGGTGCCGTGTTCCACGATGTCGGCCCCGAGGGCGCGCATCGCCTCGTTTTTCTCCGGATTGTTCCCGTGCGGCACCACGATGACGGCGCGGAGCCCATTCTCCCGCGCGGCGTAGGCGATGGACTGTCCGTGGTTGCCCGTCGTCGCCGCGATGACTCCGCCGACCCCGGGTTCGCGGCGTTTCAGCTCATCGAGGTAGACGAGACCGCCGCGCAGCTTGAACGCGCCGACAGGGCTGTGGTTCTCGTGTTTGACCCACAACTCGAGATCGAGGCCCGCCTCGAGGAGGGGCCAGCGGTAGCTCGGGGTTTCGGGAAAATGTGGACGGATCAGCGATCTCGCCGCTTCGATCTCGCTCAGGGTGGGGAGCATCTCCATGGGATACTCTTGCAACGGAATCGGAGCGAGGGCAAGGCCGGGGAAATTCTCCTCGCCACGCCCCGAAAGCGCGAAGCGAGGTTGACGAAGAAGTTCTCCGAGAAGAGGCTGCCACCCTCATGAATTGGATACCCGCCCACGACTTTGAAGACCTCCGCTATGAAACCTCGGAGGATGGACAGATCGCCAAAATCACGATCAACCGGCCCGAGGTGCGCAACGCTTTCCGCCCGCAGACGGTCAAGGAAATGCTCGTGGCCTTCGAACTGGCGCACGAGGATCCCGACGTCGGGGTGATCATTCTCACGGGAGAAGGGGAACTGGCTTTTTGCTCGGGCGGCGATCAGAAGGTGCGCGGCCACGCTGGTTACGTCGGAGCGGACGGGGTGCCCCGGCTCAACATCCTCGACGTGCAGAAAAAAATCCGCTCCCTCCCCAAGCCCGTCGTGGCGATGGTGGCGGGCTACGCGGTGGGGGGAGGTCATGTGCTCCACGTCGTCTGTGATCTCACGATCGCGGCGGACAACGCGAAGTTCGGTCAGACCGGTCCGAAAGTCGGTTCCTTCGACGGCGGACTGGGATCGAGCTACCTCGCCCGTATCGTCGGCCAGAAAAAAGCCCGCGAAATCTGGTATCTCTGCCGCCAGTATGACGCCCAACAGGCCCTTGAGATGGGTTTGGTCAACACGGTCGTTCCGCTCGACCAACTGGAGGAGGAGACCGTGAAATGGTGTCGCGAGATGCTGGAACATTCGCCGCTGGCGCTGCGCTGTCTCAAGACCGCCCTCAACGCCGACTGCGACGGCCAGATGGGTCTGCTCGACCTCGCCGGAAACGCCACCCTGCTCTACTACATGTCGGAAGAGGCCAAGGAAGGGAAAAATGCCTTCGTCGAAAAGCGGAAGCCCGATTTTTCAAAATTCCCGAGGGTGCCTTGAAGAGGTGTTAGGTGTTAGGTGTTAAGTTTTAGGTTTTAGGTTTTAGGTTTTAGGTGAGGATGAAGCCTTGGATATTGGCGGCGCGACCGAAGACTCTTCCTGCGGCGGTGGTGCCGGTGTGGGTGGGGTCCATGCCTCTGCTGATCGACGGGGATCCCTTTTCGGGTTCGTGGCCGCTGTTCTGGGCCACTCTGGTGAGCTGCCTCTGCATCCAGATCGCCACCAATCTCTTCAACGACGCGGTCGATCACCGCAAGGGAGCGGACACCGAACGTCGGCTCGGACCCCAGCGGGTCACGGCTTCGGGCCTGCTTCGTCCCGGGACGGTGCTGCTCGGTGCGCTCGGATTCTGCCTCGCGGCGGCCCTTTTCGCGATCCCCCTGATCCTCGAACGGGGTTGGGTGATGGTGGTGATAGGGTTGGTTTCGCTTTTCTTTTCCTACGGCTACACCGGGGGACCCTTTCCGCTCGCCTACCGGGGAATGGGCGAAATGTTCGTGATCCTTTTCTTCGGTTTCGTGGCGGTGGCGGGATCCTATTTCGTGCAGTCGGGGGAATGGGGCGGGCTGGAAATCTGGACGCTGGGCCTCCAGTGCGGTCTCTACTCCAGCGTGCTCATCGCGATCAACAATCTGCGCGATATCGCCGAGGACAGCCTCTCGGGCAAACGGACCCTGGCGGTGCGCCACGGCAAAACCTTCGCCCGCGCGGAGATCGTGGCCTTTTGCTTTCTTCCGGTGTTGCTCTGGGTTCTGCTGCTCGCGGGAGATCTGCCGAGCCTGCTTCTCGGATTTCTTCCGGCGATGGTCGGTGCGGTGATTTCCCTGGCGGTCTGCCGCACCGAACCGGGACCCCGCTACAATTCCTTTCTGGCGCTGGGAGCGGTGCAGCTCCTCCTCTTCGCCTTCGCCGCGACGCTGCGGTCCGCCCTCCCATGAGCCCGATCCACCACTGGCGCTACACCCTACGATCCGCTGCGGCGCTCAACGCGGTGAGCGGACGCCGCGAGCACGAGGGCGCCCTGCTGCGGATCGGGAACGGCTACGGCTGTCTCCATCCCTGGCCCGAACTCGGAGATCTCCCCCTCGACGAACAACTCGCCCGTCTCGCTGGCGGCGGCGCCACTTCGTTGCTCGACGGGGCGCGGCGTTGCGCGGCGGCGGATGGCCGGGCGCGATCGGAGGGACGCTCCCTTTTTGAGAATCCGATTCCGGAGAGCCATTGGTTGGCGTTCCCGGGGGACAGACCCGAGGAGGCCGGGGCAGAGGGCTTTGATCGGGTGAAACTCAAGATCGGTCGCGATCCGGTGAGCGAGAGGGACGAAATCCGGGCGTGGGGGGAAGCGGGCTTTTTCCTGCGGCTCGATGCCAACGAAAGTTTCGACGAAGCGACCTTTCTCAGGTTCTGGGAGGCCCTCGGTTCGCTGCGGGAGCGGGTTGAACTGGTCGAGGACGCGATTCCATGGGAGGAAAAATCGTGGGAAAACTTGCGTCGGGCGGGCGTGCCGCTGGCCGTCGATCATGAGGGGGAGAGACGCTTCCAGAGCGGCGACATCGCGGTGCTCAAACCGGCCCGCACCGGGTGGTTGCCCCCGGAGCCGGCTCCGTATCTGGTGACTTCCTATCTGGATCACGCGCTGGGGCAGATGTGGGCGGCGGCGGAGGCGTCGAGGCTTCTCGCGGGAGCGGAGGGCGGACGTCTCCTGACCTGCGGGCTGATGACCCATCGCTGTTTTGCCCCGGATCCCTTTTTCGAGTGCATCCGCTGCGAGGGATCCCGCCTGCTGCCACCGGAGGGAACGGGACTCGGCTTTGACGATCTTCTGGAGGGCCTGCCATGGACACCGCTGACCTGATTTCCCCCGCCTACTGGGAGTCCGATGCGATCGACATTCGGCTGAACCCGAAGCGCCCGGTGAATACAGACGGCCTGCGCCCCTTTTTGGAGAAGGACTGCGGTCTGCGTTCTTCGGTGGTGATCGCCACCTCGGGTTCGAGCGGGGCGGCCAAATTCGTGGTCCTGGCAAAGTCGGCCCTGCTCGCCTCGGCGCGGGCGGTCAACGAGCATTGCGGCCTCACTGCGGAAGATCGCTGGCTCGGGGGACTCTCCACCTTCCACGTCGGCGGGCTCGGCATTTTCGCCCGGGCGGTGAGCAACGGGGCCTCGGTTTTTCCCATGGCCTGGGATGCCTGGACCCGCGACGGGGCGGCCTTGCTCGCAGCGTTGCGGGAGTCGCGGGCGACCCTGCTCTCGCTGACTCCGGTGCATTTGAGTGATCTCGTCAGGGCCGGGGCGGAAGCGCCCGCCAGCCTGCGCGGGGTGTTTCTCGGTGGTGGTCGGATCGATCCGGATCTCGCGGAAAAGGCCCGTGCCCTGGGTTGGCCGCTGTGGGCCAGCTACGGCATGTCGGAGTCCGCTTCGCAGATCGCGACCGCGACCCGCACCGACGGCGCGATCGACTGGCTCCCCATCCTGCCGCATTGGGAGACCGCCCTCGACGGGGAAGGCCGGCTGCGGATACGGGGCGAGGCGCTTTTTTCCGGCTACGCGACGAAGGGGCCGCAGGGCTGGGACTTCGACACCGCCCGCGACGGGGAGGGCTGGTTCACCAGTGGAGACCGGGTCGCTTTGCGAGACGGGGCGCTCCGCTTTCTCGGGCGCAGCGACGATCTCGTGAAAATCTCCGGCGAACTGGTTTCCCTCTCTTCGCTCGGCGCTCGGGTCGCCGCCCGCGGCTGGATCGGCCTCGTCGTGGCGGTGCCACACGAACGACGCGAGAACGAACTGGTCCTGGTGCTGGAAGGCACCGGCGACGGGGGAGAGGACGATGCTCTCGCCCGTTTCAACGAAGGACTGCCGCCGCTCGAACAGGTCGGCCGTGCCGTTTTCTTCCCACGTCTGCCGCGAACGGAGGTCGGAAAACTCGACCCGGTCCGCGTCCTCGGGTGGCTCTGAGGTGCGTCACTTTTTCCAACCTACCGGCTGCACCCAGGCCTGTTCTTTTTGATCGGGAACCGAGGGGTTGGGGTGTTTCCGAGTCGAGGTGATGGTGGCGCGGAGATAGAGCGCGTCTTCGGGGATGGAAAAACTGGCCCGGTTCCCCCTGACGGAGCCAAACACCTCGCCGATTCCGGTTTCCTTCGCCGCCGCGTCGTAGCCCCGGCGGGTGCCGATGAATTCGGTGGTGAACTCGACTCCCTCGACCGGGGTGATCTCCAGGGAAAGAGTGCCGCTGTCCTGGTCGAAACGGATCGCATCGAGGAGGACACCCGAACTCGCGTAAAAACGCCCCGCCCGCATCGCCTCGATCAGCGCGTCGCCGTCGAGTTCTTTCGCTCCGACCATGACCCAGCCCCGCCCCGGCGAGACATCGGCGCCGTGGTAGGTGTGGGAGTCGTCCGAAGCAAACCCGAGCAGCGGCGGCAGATCGAGTTCGGCGAGGCGGATGGTGTTGGCGATGTCCCAGATCTTCTCATCGCCGGGGCGGGTCT
>JAAYAT010000189.1 GCA_012719225.1 Verrucomicrobiaceae bacterium | reverse complement strand
TTTCGGGGCGTCATCGGAGTGCCCCGTCGCGAACGAGAGCAAAATGACCCCCAGTGCGAGCGAGAACCTTCGGGAGGTTGAGCCAATTCTCATTATGGTGATTATAAATGACCTTTCGGAGGCTGCAAGAAATCTATCGGACACCTCCCGGCTCACCACCCCCAATGCTTCCGGGTTGCCGCTCGAAAATTTCGCTTGGAATCGGACGGATTTTTCTGCATTCTCGTTCCCTTATGAGTCCAAGCTTGATTCTCGGGGTGCTGGTCGGTGGGGTGCTATGGTTTGTCTTGCGGTGTGTGCTCACGGGGTTCTACACGGTGGAGCAAAACGAGCGGGCGGTGGTCACGACGCTGGGGCGGGTCCAGCGGATCAAGGGGAAGTTCCACTCTCGATCTCCCCATCGCGGATCATCTCAGCGATGACCACAAGACCCGCTACAATTATCCGCAGGTGAAGGTGATCAAGCCGGGCGGACCTTATGTCAAGATGCCTTGGCAACGGGTCCACAAGGTCAGCGTGGCGATCGAGACGGCGAGCATCGCCTACGATCCCGAGGACCCGCAGCTCAATCAATACGGCACCGTGCTGGAGGCGGTCTCGAAGGATCAACTCAATATCGGGGTCACGGGACAGCTCCGTTTCAAAGTCTCGGAGCGCAATCTCTATGCCTACCTCTTCGGGGTGAAACATCCCATCGCCCACATCATGGGCTATTTTGTGTCCATCCTGCGGGAGCGCATCGCGAACTTCGACGTGCCGCATTCGGACGGTGTCTCGATGGACCGGATCGACGATTCGATTCTCGACGGGGATACGCCGCAGCTCGAGGGGATTTCGATCAACGATCTCCGCAAAAATCTCAACGAACTCAACGAGCAGATGAATACGGAGTGTCTCAGCTCGGCGGCCCGCTACGGGATCGAGCTGGATGCTTCGCTCATCACCGGGATCGATCCGCCGTCGGACATCGACTCGGCTCTTGCGGCGATCAACACCGCTCACAATGAGGTCTCCGCCGACATCAGCTTGGCCCGGGCCGAGGCGGATCAGAAGATCGAGCAATCCAAGCGGGCGGTGGAGATCCAGACGATGCGGGTTCAGGCCGAGGTCGAACCGCTCCTGCGGGTCGCCAGTGAGCTGAAGGCTCTCCAGGAAAACGGCGGTTCGCGTTCGCTCGCGTCCTATCTCCGCAATGTGAAGCTCCAGCTCTTCCGCCGCGCCCGCCGCGTCATCTCCGACCATCCCTCTCTCACGTCATGATCTCTTTTCTCATCACCGCCGCCGTGACCTTTTTCGGTCTGCTCATCGGACTCCCCATTCTCATCGGGATCCTCAAGTACCTGTGTTGGTTCACCACGGTCTACGAATGCCGCTGCAAGGTTTTCGTGCTCTTCGGCAAGGTGATCGGGGTCATCGAAGAACCGGGGCTGCACATCACCCCGTTCTCGCTCGGGCCGCGTGTCCTCCTGGTGCCCTTTTTCGGAAAGGTCCACACTCTCGACATGCGCCTGGACCAGCGTTATCTGCGGAGTCGTCCGGTGAACTCGGAAGAGGGAACCCCGGTCGGCCTCGGGGTTTGGTATGAGATGCGGGTGAGTGATTCGGTCGCTTATCTTTTCAAAAATACCGATCCGGAGGGGTCGCTGATGGCCAACGTGACCAACACCACGGTGCGCAGTCTCAGCAACATGCCGCTGGACAACATGATGCAGAACCGCCACCAGATGAGCCGGGAGGTGCGCACCGAGGTCTCGCCGAAATCGGAGAGCTGGGGCTATTCGCTCGGCTCGGTCTACATCCGGAAAGTCCATTTCCGCGACGAGGGCATGATTCACCAGATCGAGCAGAAGGTGGTCAACCGGCTCACTCAGGTGACTTCGGCGATCCGTCAGGCGGGGGACAATCAGGTCGACATCATCAAATCCCGCGCCGAACGCGAGGCTTCGATCGAGTTCGCCAAGGCCCACGCGGTGCGGCCCCGCCTCGTCGGCGAGGCTCTGCGGCAGATCGGCGAGGATCCCGAAGTGGTCGATACTCTGTTCAGCGTGCTGGAGACGCAGGAGATCCTCAGCGGCGGCGGCGAAGTGATCATGATGCCGACCGGTTCGGGGATCCTGCCCGCCCTCGAAGCCGAGCGCGAGGTGCCGACGGCGGGCTGAGATCGCGTCAGTCTTTGTCGGGGGTGCGGGAGCGATACGGTCGCGCCGTCCGTCGTTTTGCGCGCAGCGCGGAAGACGACCGCTTGACTTTCCCCGTCGGGTCTCCATTTTCGAGGCTCGATTTTTATTCATCCCTCCATTTCCCTTCGCATTATCCCATGGCAACATCCACCACTCCCGAGAAACGCGAGTTCCAGGCCGAGGTCAGCCAGGTGCTCGACATCGTCATCAACTCTCTTTACACCGACAAAGAGATTTTCATCCGCGAGCTTGTTTCCAACGCCTCCGACGCGCTCGAAAAGCTGCGCCACACCCAGCTCACCGAGAACGAGATCCATCAGCCCGAGCTCCCCCTGCAGATCAGCCTGTCGGCCAACGAAGAGGAGGGTACCCTCACGATCAGCGATCACGGCCTCGGCATGACCCGCGAGGAATTGCACGAGAATATCGGGACCATCGCTCACTCCGGTTCCAAGGCCTTCCTCAAGTCGCTCGAAGAATCCGCCCGGAAAGACAGCGCTCTGATCGGGCAGTTCGGGGTGGGGTTTTACTCGGCTTTCATGGTGGCCGACGAGGTCGCGGTCCACAGCCGGTCGTGGCGGCCGGACGCGGAGAGTCTGGTCTGGACCAGCGACGGAAAGTCGGGCTACGAGATCGCCGAGTCCGCCGAGGAACTCCCGCGCGGCTGCCGCATCGTGCTGAAGCTGCGCGAGGATTGCAAGGACTTCGCCAAGATCGATGAAGTCCGCCGCGTCCTCGAAAATTACTCCAGCTTCGTGCCTTTCCCGGTGATGATCGGGGAGGAGCGGGTCAACAAGATCGAGGCGATCTGGAGAAAGAAAAAATCGGAGATCTCCGACGAGGAATACACCGAGTTTTACAAATTCAGCGCGAAGGCCTACGACGAGCCGCGCTACCGCATGCATTTCAGCGCGGAAATGCCGATCGAGATCAACGCGCTCCTCTTCGTGCCTCGGGACAACACCGAACTCTGGGGCATGGGGCAGATGGAACCGGGCGTCTCGCTGTACTGCCGCAACGTGCTCATCGACGATAAACCCGCCGGGCTGCTCCCTGAATGGCTGCGCTTCCTCCGCGGGGTCATCGACAGCGCCGACATCCCCCTGAACATCAGCCGCGAGTCCATGCAGGACAGCAGTCTCGTGCGCAAACTCAACCGTGTCGTGACGAAGCGCTTTCTCAAGTTCCTCGATGGCGAGGCGAAGGACGACGCCGACAAGTTCGGCGAATTTTACGCGAAATTCGGTCGCTTCCTCAAAGAGGGGGTCGTGGTCGATTACGACCATCGCGAGGGCCTTTCCAAGTTGCTGCGGTTCGAGAGTTCCCTGACCGATCCCGGCGTGCTCACCGGCTTTGCGGATTACCTCACCCGGGCGAAGGACGGGCAGGACAAAATTTACTACCTCACCGGAACGGATCGCGCCGCCGTCGAAGCGGGTCCCTATCTCGAAGCGCTCCGGTCGCGCGGTCTCGAGGTGATCTACTTTTTGGAGAACATCGACGAATACCTGCTGCAGCACTTGCGCGAGTTCGACGGCAAGGAGCTGGTCTCCGCCGCCAGCGCTGATCTCGAACTCGACTCCGACGACAGCATCGTCCTCGAGGGCGAACCGCTCGCCGAGAGTGAGATGGAAGCCCTCTGCGAGTATCTCAAGAGCGAACTCGGGGAGCAGGTGGAGAAGGTCGCCCCCGGCAGCCGCCTCGTCAGCAGTCCCGCCGCCGTGCTCGCCGCCGATGACGGCATGTCCGCCCAGATGCGGAATATGATGCGGGCGATGAACCCCGAGGGAGAGCTCCCCCCGCAGAAAGTGCAACTCGAGCTGAACCCCCGCCACGCCCTCATCCACGCCCTCGCCGAGGCGCGCGCGAGCCATCCCGATCTCGCCAAATTGGTGGCCGGCCAACTCCTCGACAACGCCCTCCTCAGCGCCGGCATGCTGGAGGACCGGGTCGACCTGATTCAGCGGGGCTTCGAACTCATGGAAAAGGCCCTGAAAAAATCATCGGAATAAGAAAAAAGCGCGCAACTATCCCGCGCTGGCCACGTGCGCGAGCGTGCTCCTCTCGATCTTTGCGAAACCGATTGCCATCGACGCCTTATTCATAGTGGGTCCATAGGCGGATGACTTTGACGGTTTTCAGATCGGGGAGCACTTCGTATACCAGTCGATGCTGAATATTGATGCGCCGTGAATACGCGCCCTTCAGGTCTCCCACGAGAGTCTCGAATGGAGGGGGATCTGCAAAGGGGGCTTCACGAAGGATCTCCAGCAATTCTTTCGCCTTCCGCGCCAGGGGTGTCCCCTTGAGCTTCTTGGCATCCTTTCTCGCCTGGCGAGTGAAGACCAATTCGTAACTCATGCGTCCGCCTCTCTGCTATGCGCCTCAAAGGTCCACTTCCGTAGCGCACTCCTCGATCGGCTCCGCCATCCCGGCGCGAATCGAATCCCGCATCCCCGGAATGCTCAAGAGATACAATGTCTCTTGGATCGCCCGCCAATCCGGCTCTGAAACCAATACGGCGCTACCTCTCTTTCCCGTGATCTGAATCGGCTCGTGTTCCTCAAGAGTCGAATCGATAATCCGGTAGAGATCGGAACGCGCCAAGGTAGCGGAAATGGTCTTCATGCGGATCAGCGTACGCGATAGCGTTCGCAATGCAAGGGGTTCCTCTCCGTAGAAAATCATCGGAATAAGAAAAAAGCGCCGCAACTATCCCGAGGGCCGCTCGTTTCATCCGTGGGAAAAGGACTTTCCCGCTTAACTCCAACAAGAGATGTAAAACTGATGAAAAGATTCCTCGTAGTGACAAGCGCCCTCGTGGCGGGATTGACGGTTGGCCTGGCCCAGGCGGAAGAAGGCAAGGGCAAGGGCAAAAAAGGCAGGGGCGGTGACCCGGTCAAGCGCGCCGAGGCCATGCTCAAGAACCTCGACAAAGACGGCAACGGCACTCTCTCCAAAGAGGAATATGCCGCCGGCCCCTTCGTCGCCAAAATGAAAGAAAGGCGCGGTGAGGGTGCCGTCGACAAAGTGTTCGCCGTCCGCGACACCAACAAGGACGGTCAGCTCGACAAAGCCGAGCTCTCCGCTCCGCCGAAAGGCAGGGGTGACCGGGGCAAAGGCAAGAAAGGCAAAGGCCCGCGGGACGGAGAGGGCAAGAAAGGCAAAGGCCCCCGGGACGGCGAAGGGGACAAGGGCGCAGGCCCGAGGGACGGCGAAGGGGAGAAAGGCAAGCCGGAAGACAAGGCCAAGGACGAACCCCGAACCGAGTGAGCGGAACCCTCCTCCGCGTTTTCAAAAACCCGTCCGCACGATATGTCGGACGGGTTTTTTTGTTTCAGGCGGGAGCCGTCCGGTCCGCCCGGTTCAGCCTTCCGCCTCCAATCTCCGAGCGAGGCGTTCCCTCGCGGCTGCGATCTCGCGTTCGATCACGGGGAGAGGATTGAGCGGCTCCATCGGATCGGTCACGGGAGTGACTTCGTTGGTGGCGGGATCCCAATGCACCGGACCGTAGCGACAGGGGGCCGGGTTGTCGGTGAGGATGTTGGCTCCGGCGTCGCCCTTGTTGTAATGCCAGAATTCGAAGGGAAAATGCATGAACCCGTGGGCCTCCATCATCGCGGTGATGGCGAGCCGGTTCTCGAGATCTTCGGGGGCGATGAAAGGGGAGCGCATCGGGGTGCGTTCGCTGATCTCGAGGTAGGAATTGCCGCGCCACACCTCGCCGCTGCCGTCGCGGTGAAAGACCGAGATGTCGATCGCCGAACCCGACATGTGGGAACCGATTTTGGGAATGTTGGCGACCATGACGATGGCCCGCCGCGCCACCATTTCCGCCGGGGGGAGTTCGCCGCCGTTTTCCCAGAGGCATTTTTCGAGGATCGCGTCGAAGACCTCGGGCTTGCGCACGAGCGCCCCCTGCATCTCCAGGGTGCGGAAACCCTCCTCGATCTTGAGGACCCAGCCGCGCTCGTTCATCTCGCGTCCGATTTCGGCGACTTCGCGGGCGAGGCTCTCGCGCATGTAATAAATGCGATCCAGATTCCCCGCGATCTTGCTCGTCGAGAAGAGCATTTCCACCCCCGCCGCCTCGGCGGTCTCGGGCAGGGAGGCGAAGCGCTCGCCGCATTCCTCCACGGGAAAGGCGAGGAGTTGCTGCACCATGGCGTAGCCGAGTTCCATTTGTTCCGCCCAATAGGCGCGTCTGGCTTTGTCGTCGTCTGTCATTTTGAGGGAGGGAAGCTGTTTAGCTTTTTTGCGGTTGAGGGATTGCGAGTAGAACATGCCAATGTTCCCTGGGGTTGGGGAGATTCAGGGAGAATGGGGAAAGAAACCAGCCCGTGATGCCGCCATTTCCGCCGGATGCGGTGACACGGGGCGGCGCGATCTACTGCCGCTCGGGCCAGGCGAGGTGGTTGTGGAGGAAGTCGAAGCTCGACTCGCCGTGGATGGAGTGGCCGCCGTGGAAAAATTCGATCCCGGTTTTGTCCTCCATCCCGAAACGCGTGTAGAGGAAGCGCACTTTGGCATACTCGTGAGCGACCCAGGCGTCGGTGGAGACGCGGTCGTGATGGCCCCGCTCGACGAAAAAGGGGCGGGGAAAAATCAGTCCGGCCATTTCGGCGTAGTCGAATCTCGCGCCCATGTTCCAGTAGGGCATTTCCCATTCGACGGTTTTCATGAAACTCCCCGGGAACTCGGGATCGGCGACTTTGCGGGTCCACTGGTTGAAATCCCCCGAGCAGATCGAGAGGCAATAGTCGGGGATCACCGCGGGGACACGCATGGCGGTCTCGCCGCCGTAGCTGAGTCCGTAGAAAGCGATGCGTTTGCCGTCCACCTGGGGCAGTGATTTCAGCCATGTCAGGGTCTGGCGATGCGAGGCGGTAATGAAGGTGAACAGTGTTCCCCCGATGAGATTGGCCTTGCGGTCGAGCCAGCGGTAGCGGTCCTCTCCGCGATAGAGATTGTGCGGGGCGAAGGTGATGAATCCGCGTTCCGCGAGGCGGGCGGCGAAATCGTTGTAGGCGGTCTTGCCCGCGTCCAGGGTGTCGAGAGGCAGCCCGTTGCGGCCGTGCTGGCAGACCACCACGGGGCGTTTTTCGCCGGGGGCGATGACCTTCGGCAAAACGAGGACGCCCCAGGCCTCAAACCCCGGGTAAACATCGAGCACGACATCCCAGGCGGCCCAGTCCTCGGTCTCGCGGATCTTGCGGGTGCGCGGGTGCGGCGGGAGGAACTCTTCCTCAAAGCGCCCGATGATCTCCGACTCGAATTCCTCGCGCCATTGTTCGCTCCTGCGGATGAAGTCGGTCGGGTCGAGCCGGTCGTGGGATTTCTTCGTCGACCACGAACCGCGCCGCAGTTCCGGTTCGGCGGCGTGGAAATAGAATTCGTCGCGCGCCACATCCGACCGGTCGAGGAGGTCCTGGACATGACGGGTCATGCCCGAAAAAATCCGCGCGTGACGCGCCGCCGGATCGAATCCGACCCGTTCGTCGATGAGCAGGGCCAGCGGCGGCGTGCGGCTGATCTCGGCCTGGTGATCGATCGCCTGGAGAAATCCGGCGACGGAGGGATAATCGCCGCGGGCGTTGTCGGCGGCTTTGTTCAGAAAAAATCCCGCCGGTGCGGAGAGGGAGTGCAGCACTTTGGCGATGCGCTGGAACTCGGCCTCGACGCTCTCGTAGGCCGGAGTGGTGAGAGCACCCTTTTGTTCCTTCACCTCGGGAAAGGCGGTGTGCTCGATCAGAAGGGTGCGCGGATGGATCAGCGCCGCGACCTCGGCGTCGCCGTGGGCGGGGAGAAGGGCGAAAATGTTCCGGTGGATCGGCTCCGACCAGGCGGACCCGCGCGGAGCGAAGGCCCCGCTGAGAAAGGCGTGGCGGAAGCGCTGGTCCACCGCGGCCGCGTAGAGGGCGGCGCGCCCGCCTTCCCCGTAGCCCGCCGCGGTCACTTCGCCGCCGGGAAAGTGCCGGGCGAACCAGTCGAGCGCGGCGAGCATCGTCTGCACGTCGTAGCCGAGAGGATGGCGTCCCATTTGAAAGGCCTGGCGATAGACCCATTCGCGATGGGTCTGGTCCGATCGGAGAATCGCTTTGTCCGAGCCGTCCTTCCCGCCGTAGCGCTCGCGGTTGACCGGCGCGGGAATGAGGAGACGGAAACCGGCCATCGCGAAACGCAGACCGATCTGCTGGTGGGAGGGCAGGCGCGGAGTCATGCCGAGGATGTCCTCGGGCGTCTCGTCGGCGTCGGGCATCAGGACCATGAGCGGCGGCGCGGGCGAGCCGGGTTCTTCGGGGATGGGATTGACATAGAGGCCCTCGGCGGAAAATCCCGGCAGGACGAGCCAGCGCACCGCGTGAACGCGAAAGCCGGGGCCGTTCGCGACCGTCATCGAAGAGGGTTCCCCGGCGAAGTCTACAGGGTTGTGGGAGAGGAATTCGAGCTCCGGCGCGAGGCGCTCGTCGACGAGGCCGAGCTTTTCCCGGAGGGCGAGACGGGAGGCCTCGACAAAGGCGGCGCGGGCCTCCGGTTCGAGGGGTTGGCTCACCGTGCCGGCGGCGACTTCGGCGATTTCGGCGTCGACGAAGGCATGGGCGCCGTCCATGACGCGGACGGACAAATCCTCTTCGGTCGTCTCCAGCGGAGCGGTGCCGGGAAAGGGGATTTCATCCTGACAAAAGAGCAACGAGCTTGCCGAGAGCAGGGAGAAGAGGGCGGAGAGAAAGCGCGTCATGGTTTATGGTTTCGGTTCGGGTTCGCCTCCTGCGGCGTGGCGGGTGATGGTGTAAATGTCCGTGAGTTTCATAACGGGCATGGCATGAAGAGGCGATACCTGATGCCGCCGTTTATTTCAAAACGATCTCGTGGAATATTCCAGACATGTTTATGCAAAATGAAGCTATAGAGTGGGGAGTCCGCTCGACGGGGGCACCGACCCGCTCGCGGCTTCAATGCGGGCATCTCCTCGTCGAGCTGAGCCGGGGTCCCGACGAAATCTGTCTCGCCTCGAAATGTCTCAGCGATGAGGAGATTCGGGAAGGCATTCCCGCCGAGGCTCCGGTGCAGTGGACGAACTGGACCGTCTGCACCGGTTCGCACGATGTCCGGTTGCTCCCCGGCCTGCCCGATCTGCCGGTATTGGCACGGCAGGATCCCGTTTTTGAAGTGCCTCCCGGCGGGGAGGAAAAGGTGTTTGTCAGCATCCCGGTGACGGTGTTCGTGCAGGTCAACGAGCGCGGCGGGGAGATCCTCGCCGAGTTCCCCACCGCAGCGCTGCCGAAAGTGAAATTCGGCGAGCCGGACAAGGCGGAGCCGTGTTTTCTCCTCGCGGATCCGCCCCGCAAGGCGGCTCTCCGCGACCTCGATGGGGCGATGGTGCAGGCGCCCATCCTCATTCGCAACGATTCCCGCGAGGTTCTCCGGGTGACGCAGATTTGTCTGCGGGTCGCCCACCTCTCGATCTACCGTGCCGGAAAATCGCTCTGGGCGAGTGAAACCCTGGTGCGCTATCAGGGCGGGGAAAATCCCAGCCGCATCAGTGTGAAATCAGGCGTCCCGGCCGAGGCGGGGGGAGCGGCTCTCATCGCCGGTCCCCGCGCGGGCGGTCCGGCGACCCTCGTTGGTCGCACCTTCCGTTCCTTCCGCCAGTGGACCCGCAGCGCGGCGCACTGCTTCTGAGCCCGGGCGGAATTGTTTTTTCCGTTGCCGGATTTTTCAAAGGGACCGTAGGATTCCCTCCATGGCTGACATTTCACAGAGCGGAGCCGAGGGAGTCCGCATCGCCATTTTCGGAGGGTCCTTCGACCCGGTGCATCGGGGGCATCTCGCGATGGCCGCGACCGCCCGCGAGCGGTGCGCCCTCGACGGCGTGGTTTTCGTGCCCTGCGCCGTGTCGCCTTTCAAGAGCGGCACCACCGCGAGCGGACCGCAGCGCCGCGAGATGCTGGAGCTGGCCCTCGCCGAATCGGGCATGATCTGGGCCGGAGTGTCCGACTTCGAACTCCTCCGCCCCGCTCCGAGCTACTCCTGGGAGACCGCCCGTCATTTTTCGGAAACGAAGCCAGAGGTCGAGTGGCATTGGATTCTTGGGACGGACCAATGGGAGCAGATCGACCGCTGGGCCGAGCCGGAACGGCTGCGCGAGTGGCTCCATTTCCTCGTGTTTTCCCGCGCCGGTGCCGTCGTGCGGGAGCGACCCGGTTGGCGATTCACCGCCGTGCCCTTCGACCACCCCGCCTCGTCGACGGCGATACGGACGGATTTCGACGCGCACCGCGAATGGCTCACTCCGGGCGTGGCGGAGATCGCCGGAGGGATCTACGGAGGGGATGAGGATCGGTAGCGTGTCGGTCGCGCCCATGCGGTCCCGGATTCCCGGGTCGGGATTCCTTCAAGAGGGTTGAAAGGTCCCGCCTCTTTGTGTTAGTCTGAGACACATGCTTTTCCGAATTCTTCCCCTGGGCATCGTTCTTTTCTGGCTGGGCAGTGTCGGGTGGCTCTGTGCGGTGGTCTGGGCGCCGCCCGGGTCGCGCATGGCCCGGGTCGATCCTCTCGAGGTCTACCGCGTCTTTTTCTCGTGGAACGATTCCATCAACATGACCCTGCTCGAGCACGGACTCCGTCGCGGGCAGGTCACCGTCTCGGGAGGTTCGGGAAACGATCCGGTGACGGGAGCGTTCGCCCGCGACCTCTCTGTCTCGGGTTCGGTGGAGCGCTACGATCCGCGCAGCGTGTCTCATCTCGTCGACCTTTTTTGGAAAGGGACGGTCTCGTTTACCGAGGCGATGGCCTTGCTGGAGAGCGATTTTTCCGTCCGCGTGCCGGGGCAGGATCTCAGCGCGCGTCTCCACTATCTCGAGTCCGCCGGGATGGTCGATCTCCGCGTGTCGAAGGACGGCCGCGAGATCCTCGGGTTCGACGGGCTCGCGTCCGGTCCCGGCGGGAGCGCGGCGCAATCGCCACTCGCGATGCTCGGGGCCATGGCTGGTGGCCCGGACGGGCTCGGAGTGATCGGCGCGCTCGGACTCGGGGCTTTGCCTCCCGGTGCCTTGTCCCTGGAGGCGAGCGCGCGGATGGGAAATTTCAATTTCGGAGGGCGCGACATGCGCGCCTACCTCCTGACATTGCGTCATTCCACCCACGATCAGGAGTTGCGCGTATACCTCAGCGAAGTGGGGGAACCCTTGAAAATCGAATCGGATCTCGGCTTTGAGGCCGTATCGGAGCTTCTCGTCCCGCTCGACGCCTACCGCCGCGATCTTCCCCCGAAAATCGAATGATCGAAATCGCCAACCTTTCCATGCGCTACGGCGATCTCCTCGCCCTCGACCACCTCGACATCACGATCGAGCGGGGCGAATTTTTTGCTTTTCTGGGACCGAACGCGGCGGGAAAAACCACCACCATCAAGTTGCTCACCGGGCTCCTCGAACCGACCACCGGGGTGGCGAAAATCTGCGGTCACGACATTCAGAAAGAACCGCTGGAGGCCAAAAAGCGCATCGGCTACATCCCCGATGTCGCGGAGTTTTACGACAAACTCACCCCGATCGAGTTCATGGCGTTCATCGCCGAGCTTTTCCAGGTCGATCACGCCACCGCCAAAAAGCGCAGCCCCGAACTGATGGAGCAATTTTCCCTCATTTCCTACGGCGGGCAGCGCATCGAGAACCTCAGCCACGGCACCCGCCAGCGGCTCGCTTTCGCCTCGGCCCTGCTCCACGATCCCGAGGTGATCATCGTCGACGAACCCATGATAGGACTCGATCCGAAGAACGCCCGCGTCGTCAAAGAGGAACTCAAGGCCCGCAGCGAAGCCGGGGTGACGATTTTCCTCTCCACCCATCTCCTCCACGTGGCCCACGAACTCGCGGACCGGGTCGGGATCATCAATCACGGGAAACTCTGCGCTCTCGGCACAGTGGAAGAAATCCGCGGCGGAGTCGTCGACGGGACGGGACGCTCCCTGGAGGAGCTTTTCCTGGAGATCACCGGGGAAGCTGGCTAGCTGTTCCCCTCACCCCCTCACCCCCTGAATCCCTTAACACCTGAATCCCTTCCTTGGGAGCTTGCGTTTTTAGAGCGGGCGGCGAGGGTGCGCACATGGGTGAAGGGGATGTGACGGGCCAGTTGCCACTTGATGTCGAAACGATACTGGAAGCACTCCAGAGTCTTTCGACGGACCGGATTCTCGCGATCGCGAAAGAGGCCCACCCCGGTGATGTCGCGGCCGCTTTCGAACGGCTCGAAGATCTCGAACGCCGGGAAATTCTGGACCTTTTGCCGGCCGAAGCCCTCTCCGCCTGGGTCGATTACCTGCCCTCGATCGACATTGAGAAAGGTCTCGCGACCCTGACCCGGACCGAGCAGCGGGAGGTGCTCGCGGCGCTCTCCGATGACGAACTCGTCGACCTGCTCCAGGAGATCGAAGAGGAGGACCTCCCCCAATACCTCGAGTTGCTCGGCGACCACAAGCGCGAGATCTCGGCCCACCTGATGCGCTACCCCGAGGAGACGGCGGGGGGCCGCATGACGACGGCCATGGCGACCGTCCGCGAAGACCGCACCGTCCGCGAAGCCCTCAACGAGTTGGCCGCGATCCAGGACCAGACCGAACTCCTCAGCCGCATCTACGTGGTCGATGAGGATCGACGCATCCTCGGCAAGGTGCGTCTGCGCGATCTCGCCTTCAATTCCCGCAGCACTCTGATCCGCGATCTGATGGACTCAGACCAGAGTTCCGTCCCGGCCATGGCCGACCAGGAGGAGGCCGCGCAGATGATCGCCCGCTACGACCTCGTGGCGTTGCCGGTGGTGGATGAGGACGGTCGGCTCCTCGGAGTCATCACCCACGACGACGCCCTCGATATTCTCGAAGAGGAATCCACCGAGGACATGGAGCGCATCTCCGGGATCGGTGGCCAGGGCGGGCTCGCCTATCTCCAGACCCCGGCGGTGGCCCATTTCCGGCGTCGCTTCGGCTGGATCCTGACATTGGCTTTCCTTGCGCTCGCTTCGGGTTTTATTTTGCACGCTTTCGAAGGCGTGCTGAAGGCCTACTACATTCTCGCGCTGTATTTGCCGATGGTGGTGGCGGCGGGGGGCAACACCGGAGCCCAGTCCGCCACCATGGTGATCCGCGCGATGTCCCTCGGCGAACTCGACACCCGCGAGTTCTGGCGGGTCATCTGGAAAGAGGGGCGGGTCGGGATCATGTTGGGGGGGCTCCTCGGTCTCTGCGTGGCTCTCCAGATCAACTTTCTTCTCCCGGCGAGCTTCGATACCGGGACGGTCAGCGTGCTCCGGATCGGATTTGTCGTGGGACTCTCCCTGATGGCCCAGGTCGTCACATCCACCCTGATCGGGGCGGGCTTGCCCCTCCTCGCCAAAAAAGTCAATCTCGATCCCGCGGTGGTCGCTTCTCCCGCGATCACCACCCTCGTGGACATGAGCGGATCAGTGATTTATTTCGGGCTGGCGGGCTGGCTTTTCACCTGAGGGGAAACGGGCGCAATGCGTTCGCCGCGGGGGCAGATTTTTCTTTGGGGATCGCGTTCCCTGTCCCATGGTAGGAGGCGCTACGCGTGATCCGAGTCGCCTCCGCATCCATGAACGGTCTCCATGAGTTTCTCACCCCCCTCGACTGGATCGTGGCGTTCGCCTGCCTCCTTTTCACCAGCTTGGTGGGATATTGTCTGCGTGGCAGGCAGGCGGACACGGCGGATTTTTTCCTCGGCGGACGCTCGCTGCCCTGGCCGGCGGTGACGGGCTCCCTCATCGCCGCGGAGATCGGTGCGGTGACCTTTCTCGTCGTGCCCGGATCGGTCCTCGCCCTGCGGGGCGATTTCACCTATTTGCAGTGGGCGATAGGCTCCCTCCTCGCACGAGTGGTGGTGGGTTGTTGGTTTGTGAAGGTCTTTTACGAAAAAGACACCTACAGCCCCTACGATTTCATCGGGCGTCGCCTCGGCGAGGGGGGAAAACGTTTCGCCACCGTCCTCTTCCTCGCGGGGAGCGTGCTTCCCCAATGTGTCCGCCTGCTGGTCGCGGTGCTGGTGCTCCGGGCGATCACTCCCTTGCCCTTCGAATGGTGTCTCGTCGGGGTCGGGGGGATCGCGGTGGGCTGGACTCTCCTGGGAGGCATGCGCACGGTGATCTGGACCGATGTGGTGCAACTCGGCCTCTTCGTGGCCGGGGGACTGACGGCGCTGTGGTGGCTGGTGGACGGTTTCGCCGAGGGATGGGAGACCCTCTTTTCCGTGGCTCGGTCGTCGGAGAGCTTTGACGGGACCGTTACGGACAAGATGCGCTTGTGGAATTTCGATCTGTCCCCGGAACTGCGGTTCACCTTCTGGGTGGCGGTTTTCGCGGTTCCTTTTCTCCATCTCCACGCCTTCGGGGTCGATCAGCGCAACGCCCAGCGGCTCTTCTGCTGCCGCGACGCCGGGGGTGCCCGCAAGGCTGTGATCTGGAGTTCGATCGGGCAGTTTGCCACCGCACTGCTGCTGCTGGTGGGGGCGGCGCTCCACGTTTTCTATGTGCGGCAGCCGCCGACCGATCCGCTCGTCATGAACGCGCTGCGGTGGTCCGGCGGAGAGCCGCTCGTCCCGGAGATGGTGTTCCCGGTGTGGATCGTCACGGAACTGCCGGCGGCGGCCCGCGGACTCCTCCTCGCGGGAATTTTTGCGGCGGCGGTCTCCAGCCTCGATTCCATCCTCGCCGCGCTGAGCCAGACCACTTTGTCGTGGATGCGACGGATCGACCGGGAGGACGCGAAACCCGGACGGAAAAAACCGCTGCGTCTCGCCCGTCTCCTCGTCCTGGGGTGGGGCGTGGTGCTGATCGGACTCACTTACGGACTTTTTGCGATCGCGGAAAACACCCGGATCCCCGTGCGGCCGTCTGCCTCGGGTTGGATCCACTACACCGCAGGACCTCTCCTCGGGATCTTTCTCGTCGCCCTCTTCGGAAAAGGACGAGGCAGTGTCAAAGGACTCTTCCTCGGAACCCTCCTCTCTTTCCTGCTGGTTCTTTTTGTCCGAACCGATTTTTGGGATCTCGTGATGGACGATTCGCTTGCGGCGTGGATGGCGCAACTGCCCGGCTACGAACGGGTCGAGGGGATGTCGGATACGGTGAAGCCCACCGTCGCCACCGCCTGGATGTGGCCGGTGACGACGCTACTCACGGCGGGGCTGGGCTGGATTTTAGGAGGGAAAAAACCTAAGTAATTTAAAATTTACGCTTTGCTTAATGGCTTTTTTCTTACAATTTCAGTCAATGGCGCTGAATTGGTTCTCCGGCCCGAATCTTCGTCGGGGGTCCGCAAAAAATATGACGTATCCGTCACTTTTAGGGTTGTCTCCGGGGAGGCGGGGTGCAACGATGATCCTCCGAGCATTTTCCCGGAGGGGAAGAGGAGAAAACAGCCGGATGGGTCCGCACTCCCGTCGGCACATGCTGCCTCCCGATCTTCTCCGAGAGAGGAAAACGGATTCTGCGGACGAGAACGCTCCCCGAGCGAATTTCGGCCCGATTTTCCTGACGTGTAACAAATTAATAAATAATGAGTTATAAAACCGGAAAACGATCCCCTTCCTCTCCTGACAATGCTACGTCGTTCCACGCACACACACCGACCCCGTTACCGTAACCCCGAGAATGCACAGTTCACACCCGCTTGACCCGCAACCCGATATTCCCGCCACTCAACTCAACGCACTCTGGACAACTATTTCGCACGATCTTCGGGCCGAACTCGGCCATTCCACATTCGACCTCTGGTTTGAAAATTTTCAACTCCGTTCGCTGTCCCCCGAGGAGGTGGTTCTGGTTGCTCCCGGAACGATCTACGCGATTTGGGTTGAGGAAAATTTTAAAAGTTCTTTATTATCTTCCTTCGAAAAACATCTCGGCGCTTGCGGCCGGATTCGCTTTGAAGTGAGCGTCGCCGAGGAAGAGGAATCCCTGGCCGCGGGAGAGGGGACCGAAGCCATCGCCGAGGTGCCTGCGGAAGAGCGGAGGCAGGTGAACCCGCGCGTTCTCGCGGAGACCGTGAGCGAGAGAAAACTACTCGAACTCGGCCGCGCCGCCGGTCTCGTCGAGACTTTCCGTTTTGACAATTTTGTCCCCGGGGAGAACAGCGAACTCGCCTGGGCGGCGTCCCGCGCGGTCGCTGACCTGCCCGGCAAGACCTACCAGCCGCTCTTTTTCCACTCGGCTTGCGGTCTCGGCAAGACCCACCTGCTCCACGCGATCGGCTGGGAGTCGCTGCGACTGCGCCCGAAATCGAAGATCATCTTTGTGACGGCGGAACACTTCGCGAACGACTACATCGATGCGATCCAGAAAAACGCCCTCGTCCCTTTTCGGAAACGCTACCGCGAGGCGGACCTGCTCCTCATCGATGACGTCCAGTTCCTCGGGCGCAAGGAGGGACTTCAACGCGAGTTTTTCCACACCTTCAACCGGCTCGCGGACCGGCAAAAGCAGATCGTCCTCGCGAGTGATTGCCCCGCCTCGGAGATCGTCGAGCTGGAGGACAGGCTCGTCTCCCGCTTCCAGTGGGGACTCGGTGTCGAGATCCATCGGCCCGGTCTGGAGACGCGGGCCGCGATCCTGCGGCGGAAGCGCGACGATTGGAAGATGCAGATCAGTGACGATCTCATCAATATCATCGTCGAGCGGGTGCGGGGCAATGTCAGGGCGCTCGAGGGCGCTCTCATCCGCGTGGCCATGGTCACGACGATGAGCGAGTCGCCCATCTCCCCCGAGCAGGTCGTCGAGGTCATCGCCGACATCAGCGGCGGGCAGGAGACCCGCCAGGTCGGGGTCGAGGAAATCAAGCGCACCGTCGCCGAGCACTACGACATCGACGTGCAGATCATCAACGGGAAAAAGCGCACCGCCCGCGTCGCCGAGGCCCGGCAGATCGCGATGTATCTCGTTCGCACCCTCACGGATCTCTCGCTCGTGGAAGTGGCTTCGGCTTTTGCCAAGGATCACGGCACCGTGATCTACGCGGTTCGCAAGGTGAAGAAACGCTGCGACGATTCCGCCTCTTTCAAAAGCACCGTGGAGCTGATCAAACGCCGTCTCGTGCGGGGTGGTTCGGCGATGGAGTCCCCCCGGGCGGTTCGCGGCCAATACCCGCCGAATCCGCGGCTCGGAGCAAATCCGCTTGCGACGGGCCCGAATGAAGTTTGAAGTAGACAGGCACTCCGTCCCAGTTCACACTTGGGGCATTGTAAATGATGAGATTTCAGATCGATAAAGACGTTTTTCAGGACGCCCTCAACCAGGTGCAGCATGTCGTCAGCACGCGGACGACCCTGCCCATTCTCTCGAACGTCCTCATCGAGGCCGACGAACTGGGCTTGCAGCTTTCCACCACCGATCTGGACGTCACCGTAACCAAACGGGTTCCCGCCAAGGTCGGGGAGACGGGTTCGACGACTCTGCCGGCGCGGCGTCTTGCCAGCATCGTCCGCGAACTGCCCACCTCGGAGATCGATATCGAAGTCAACGCCGACAACGCCGCGACGGTGCGGAGCGGGCCGAGCTTTTTCAAAATCCTCGGGCTGCCCAGTTCCGAGTTTCCCGTGATCGGCGAGTTTGGCGAAGCCAAGGTCTTCACCATCGATCAGCGACTCCTTCGCGACGCCCTGCGCAAAACGTCCTATGCGATCTCGACGGACGAGACCCGCTACGTTCTCAACGGGGTCAACTGCATCATGGGAGAGGGTATGCTCACCCTCGTGGCGACCGACGGACGCCGCCTCGCCATGGTCGAGCAGGATCTCGAATTTCCCGCCGGACAGGAATCGGGGGTCATCATCCCGACCAAGGCGGTCAACGAGCTGCAGCGCCTTTTTGAAAATTCGGGCGAGCTCAAGGTCGCGATCTCCGATAGCCAGGCCAGCTTCGAACTCAACGGCAGTCTGCTCATCACCAAACTGATCGAGGGGAATTATCCCAATTTCCGTCAGGTCATTCCCGGCCAAGCCAACTACCGCGTCACCGTCGAGCGCGAGGTGCTCCACAGCGCGGTCAAGCGGGTCAGTCTGCTGGTCAACGAAAAGACCAACTCGATCAAGTTCGCCTTCGAGGACAACCGGCTCGCCATCTCCGCGAACTCGCCCGAGATCGGTGAGGCCGAGGAGATCATCGACGTCCGCTACGACGGCCCCCGCATCGTGGTCGCCTTCAACCCCGAATTTGTCATGGCACCCCTGCGCAATCTCGATCAGGATGAGATTTTCATCGACCTCATCGACGAGAGCAGCCCCGGTGTCATCAAGATCGACGAGCCGTTCCTCTACGTCATCATGCCGATGCGGGTGGCGAACTGAGCCGTCCCCGCCCGTCGGGTCCGCTCCTTGATCGGTGGCCCGGAAAAGCAAGAACTCACGGGATCGTCGGGATCGAAGCCCGGATCTCGTCGAGCAGGGTGCGAGTGCCGTGTTCGGCGGTCCAGTGGTGGATGTAGTCCCAATCGAGCGACTCGTCGCCCTGCACGGCGATGACGTCGCGAACGTCGTCGCGATCTTTTCCCCGTTTCGCGAGGGCGAACCAGCGCAGCTTCATTACGATCACATCCTCGGCGGTCGGGATCACCGCCCGGATGCTCAACTGCTGCGAAGGGAAGGGACGTCGACGCTCGAACCGCATCTGATTACCGCCCTGGTTGCCTCGAACCCATCCTTCATCGAAGAAGGGGCCCCTCCGTGTAGAGGCCATGCTCGTGGACTTGTCGCAAGCGTGCGAGGCGGCGCTTCAGAATCACTTCGACCTCGTCCTTGTCGGCTTCGGGAAACTGCATGCGGATTCCGTCCCGCATCATCCCGAGAGCATCTTCGAACAGTGCGATGCCGGTGGCGATCCGTTCGCCTACGGTCAACGTCCGAGCCCGCCGCACTTTCTCGACGTAGATCGCGTCCGCCAGTTTTCGAATGTCCTCGTCCATGAAGTTCCTCCCATCATAGCATACTCCCGCCCGTCGGCAACGCGACGAGAACCGGGCCCGGCCCCGTTCAGAGAGGCGATTTCAGGAAATTAGCGATCAGGGTCAGTCCCGCCTCCTGGCTGCGTTCGGGGTGGAACTGGCCGGCGAAGAGGCGGCCCTGCGCCACGGACGAGGCGAAATCCTCCCCGTACTCCGTCGTCGAGGCGATCAGGGAGCGGTCCTCCGGCACCGGATGGTAGGAGTGGACGAAGTAGAGATAGAGCGGGGCGGGCGCACCCTGCCACAGATAAAAAGACGGGTCCGTCGGAGTCACTTCGTTCCATCCCATGTGCGGGACCTTTCGCCCGGGGCGGTCGGGGAAACGGGTCACTTCCCCGGCGAAAACCCCGAGACCTTTCGCCTCGGGGGTCTCGTGGCTTTTTTCAAAGAGAACTTGGTAGCCCAGGCAGATCCCGAAGTAGGGCCGGTCGTCGGCGATCCATTGGACGAGGGGCTGGCGCAGCTTCTTGCGGTCGAGTTCGTCGACGCAATCGCCGAACGAACCCACCCCGGGAAAGAGGAGCCGGTCGACCGGTTCGAGATCGGCGGGAGACGACACCAGTGTGCCTTCGTGCCCGAGAAATTTCAGGACGTTGAGGACGTTGCGGAGATTGCCTCCTCCGTAATCGATGACGCCGACGCGGGTGGACATGTCGATGAGTGGAACCGGGCGGGACGAAGGTTAGAGCACGTTTTTGGTGCTCGGGATGTCATCGGCGATGCGCGGATCGATCTGCGTCGCGGCATCGAGGGAGCGGGCCAGTCCCTTGAAAACCGCTTCGGCCATGTGGTGCGGATCGCGACCGTAGAGGATCTCGACGTGCAGATTGACGAGCGCGTGGAAGGCGAAGGCTCGCAGGAATTCCTCGACCAGGGTGAAGTTGAACTTCTCGCCGACGTGGGGCACCCCCTCGGGTCCGCGGTAGTCGAGGAAAGGACGTCCGCTGACATCGAGGGCGACCCGCACGAGGGTCTCGTCCATCGGGAAATGGCCCGATCCGTAGCGGAAAATGCCGCGCTTTTCCCCGAGTGCCTCGTGGAAGGCCCGACCGAGCGCGATACCGGTGTCCTCGACGGTGTGGTGGTAGTCGATCTCGATGTCGCCGACGGCTTTCACGGTGAGATCGAAGCGACCGTGCTTGGCAA
>JAAYAT010000188.1 GCA_012719225.1 Verrucomicrobiaceae bacterium | reverse complement strand
TTCGGGCTTGGCTTCGGGCTTGGCTTCGGGCTTGGCTTCGGGCTTGGCTTCGGGCTTGGCTTCGGGGGAAGGGGCCGTGTCAGGTTTCGCTTCAGGAGCGGGAGCCGCTTTAGGCTTGGACTCCGGTGCGGGAGCCGCTTCGGGTTTCGCTTCAGGAGCAGGAGCAGGCTTGGTTTCCGGTGCGGGAGCAGGTGCAGGCTTGACTTCCGTTGTGGGGGCAGATGCAGGTGCCGCATCGGCGGGTTTTGCTGCCGGTGCGGGTGTCTCCGCGGCGGGCTCGGGCTCGGGTGCGGGGCGTTCGACTTCGGGGGGATTTCCGACTTTGAGCAGGGCGAGTTTTTCCTGGGCGAAGTCGAAGAAGGGGTTGCCGGGGTGAAGGGTGAAGGACTCTTGATACAATTGGTCGGCGAGCGAGCTGTCGCCGTTCTCCAAGGCGAGGTCGCCAAGACGGATGCGGGCGAGGGGGGTGAGTTCTCCGTCGGGCTGGGCGGCGATGGTTTTTTCGTAGTAGTCTTTGGCGGCGGCGGTGTCACCGGCGACGTGGGAGAGATTGGCGAGGGCGAAGAGCCCCTGCGGGTAGCGCGGGTGCGAGGGGAATTCTTTGACGAATCGTTCGAGGGTGGCCTGGGCATCCTGTGATTTGCCCTGGTCGACCTGGAGTTCGGCTTTGCTGAGGAGGGCGTTGCCGGCGGGAACGGAGCCGGGGTATTCGAGGAGGACGGCGTCGAGGGCGGCGAGGTCGCCCTGGGTCGCGGCGGTGGTGAAGGCCTCGGAGGCATCGAGATGCTTTTGCTTTTTCAATTGCCCGGCCACGAGAGCGCCACAAATAACGAGGGCGGCCACGGCGATGGCGGCGAGAATCTTGACCCGGTGGCGATCCAGCGCATCGACGACTCCGTCGGCTTCGCTCGCGGCGAGGGCGTCGAGATTGCGGGGCGCTTGGTCTTCGGAAGGCTGCTGGGGGGATTCTGCCATGGTCTGGGAGGGTGGGGGAAAAAGGAACCGCCATCGCTGCGGCGAAGGCGGCCCGAATCATACGCGAAAAATGCGGTTTGTCAGCCGGCAACTGCGGCGCGGGCTTCGTCGGCGAGCGGGGTGGAGAGGTAGCGTTCGCCGGTGGAGCAACCGATCGTGACGATGAGTTTGCCCTTGTTCTCGGGGCGCTTGGCGACTTCGATGGCGGCGCAGACGTTGGCTCCGGTGCTGATCCCGCCGAGGATGCCTTCTTCTTTGGCGATGCGGCGGGCCATGGCGAAGGCGTCGTCGTTGCTCACGAGGATGCATTCGACGATTTGGTCTTCGCCGGACTCGCTTTTGAGTCGGAGGTTTTTCGGGATGAAGCCGGCTCCGGCACCCTGAATTTTGTGGGGACCGGGGGTGAGGGGTTCTCCGGCGAGGGTCTGGGAGATGACGGGTGAGGTGTCGGGTTCGGCGGCGATGACCTGGATGGCGGGATTTTTCGCCTTGAGACGCTCGACGCAGCCGGTCGCGGTTCCACCGGTGCCGACGGCGGAGACGACGATGTCCACTTTGCCGTCGGTGTCCGCCCAGATTTCCTCGGCGGTGGTGTCGGCGTGGATGGTAGGGTTGGCGGGGTTGTCGAATTGTTGGGGGATGAAGGAGCGCGGGGTCGATGCGGCGATCTCTTCGGCTTTGGCGATGGCGCCTTTCATTCCCTTGGGGCCTTCGGTGAGGACGACTTGGGCACCGAGCAGGGCGAGCAGGGTGCGGCGCTCAAGGCTCATGGTTTCGGGCATCGTGAGGATGAGCTTGTAGCCTTTCGCGGCGCAGACGAAGGCGAGGGCGATACCGGTGTTGCCGCTGGTGGCTTCGACGATGACGGAGCCGGGGCCGATCTCGCCGGATGTCTCGGCGGCTTCGATCATGGCCATGCCGATGCGGTCTTTGACCGAGCCGAGGGGATTGAAGAACTCGCACTTCAGGGCGATGGTGGCATCGAGGCCCTCGGTGACCCGGTTCAGTTTGACGAGAGGGGTGTTCCCGACGGTTTCGACGATGTTATTGTAGATTTTTCCGCGTGTCATGGTTTTTCAAGGGAAGACGTGATTTGTCCGCGTTGGGCCACATTTTGTGGAAACGGCTGAAAGTGCTATACCGAAATACGGCGCGCCTGCAATGCGATTTTGTGACCGTGATCAGGAGAACGCGGCGGGAGGGCGCTGGAGGCACCGGGGAATACGCTGAAAAAAGAGGGCAAAAAAATACGATTTGCCACTTGCGCAATTTGTTTTGTCCTCTAGCGATTATCGGATACGCCAGAGACGCCTTTCCGGCGGTAAATCCCACCCCTCTCCAGACATGTCCGAACGCATCGACAAAGACGAGCTCGAAGCTCTCCTGAAAAAACTCCCCGAGTGGGATCACGAAGGCAACGAGATTGTCCGCGTGATGGAGTTTGATGAATTCATGGAGGGGATCGATTTTGTGGACGCGGTGGCCGAGATCGCCGAGGAGGCCGGGCATCATCCCGACATCGACATCCGCTGGTGTACCATCACGCTGCGTCTCACGACGCACGATGCGGGCGGCCTCACCGAACTCGATATCGAGGTGGCGAAGAAGATCGACACGCTGGTGGACTGAGTCGCCAGCCCCGATCAGCCCCAGTAGGCGGCGATCTTTTGTTTCAGGAAGGCGACGCTGCGCGCCAACTGGGCCATGCCGTCGACGCCGTCTTCGATGCTGATCCAGCCGTCGAAGCCTTTGCTCTTGAGCTCGCGGAAGATGGCGTCGTAGTCGTTGAGTCCCTGGCCGATCTCGCCGTGCCGGAGCCGTGCGGCGTAGCCGGTCGAGCCGCTCTCCTCGCGCCGCAGGTCCTCCAGAGTGCCCTCGGCGAGGTAGCGGTCACTCGCGTGCATGGTGACGACGCGGGAGGAGACCCGCTGGAGCAATTCGATGGGATCCTCCCCGGCGAGCCAGGCGTTGCTCGGGTCGTAGTTGACCCCGAAGTTGGGGTGCTGGATGGCCTCGACGAGTTGGCAGAAAAGGTCCGTTTCGCGGGCGAATTCGGGGTATTCCCAAAAGTCGTCCTTGTAGTGGTTCTCGAGGATGAGGGTGACGCCTTGTTCGGCGGCGTGGGGCAGGCAGGCGGAGATGGAATCGGCGGCGAGGGCGATACCCTCCCGGAGGCCCAGCTCCGGACGCCGCTGTCCGCTGAGGACGCGACAGTAGGAGCCCCCGAGTGCCCGGGTCATGTCGATCCAGCGCTTCTGACGGGCGATTTCCTTTTCGCGGAAAGCGGCGTCGGGATGAGTGAAATCGGGGGAGCAACACATCATCGGGATGACCTTGCCGGTCTCCTCGACTTCCCGGCGAAAACGGGACCAGTTCTTCTCCTCGGCCATTTCCAAGAAACCGGCATACCATTCGAGTCCCTCCACTTCGAGAGGGGCGGCGAGGGCGATCCATTGGGAGACGGTCATGGTCCCGTCCCGGCAGAGGGCCTGCATGTAGGCTTTGGGGAAGGCGGCGAGGCGGGGCATGGGGGAACGGGGGAGTGAAAGGTGAGAAGGTAAAAAGTAAAAGGTGAGAAGGTGGATCAGGGGTTTTGGTTTTTTGGGGGGAGGGAGCTTTTGTCTTTGGGGGGATTTCTGCCGATGAAGGGGTGCTGTTCCAGGTCGACGACCTGGCCGCTGACGGGACCGCTTTCGTCGGCGAGCCAGTAGATCGCGGCCATGGCGATTTCTTCGGGCCGGAGGATGCGCCCGGCGGGCGCGTAGATGTCGGGCAGATGCGAGGGCCAATCGTCGGCGAGACCGTGGTCGCGCTTGCGTTGCGCTTCGTTTTCGGTGAGGACCCAGCCGGGGTTGATCTGATTGATGCGCACCCGGTTTTCCCGCATGAGGGTGTCTCCGAGGTTGCGGGTCATCGTCATCAGAGCGCCTTTCGAGACGCTGTAGGGGAGCAGGTCGGGTTCGCCGCACCAGGCGTTGACGCTGCCGATGTTGAGGACGCAGCCGTGCGCCGAGGTGAGATGGGGGAGGGCCGCCTGGATGAGGAGAAAGGGCGCGAGGGTGTTGACCTCTATCATTTTCCGGAAAAAGGCGGCGTCGGTCGTGTGGAGATTCCCCGAGGCGACGAGGGCGGCGTTGTTCACCACCGCGTCGAGTCTGCCAAAGGTCTCCACCGCCAGGGCGACGAGGCGTCCGGGGCATCCTTCGCGGGTGAGGTCCTCGATGTGGAGGACGGCGTTCTCCGCGCCCCATTCCGCGACGAGGGCCTCCCCCGCTTCGCGCTCCAGTCCGTGGACGAGGACGCGGGCGCCCTCCCGGACACATTGCGCGGCGATGGCCTTGCCGATGCCGGTGCAACTGCCGGTGACGAGGACGACTTTGTTTGCGAGGCGCATGGTGGGCGTGCCGCGTTCGCCGCGTTCAGACCGGGACCTTTTTCACAAACTGGGCTTTCAGACCGATGGCGATCCCGTCCATCTTGCAGGAGATCTCGTGGTCTCCGTCGACGAGTCGGATCGGTTTTGATTTGGTGCCCGACTTCAGCACCTGTGAGGAGCCCTGCAACTTCAGGTCCTTGATCATGGCCACGATGTCGCCGTCGGCGAGGACGTTCCCGTAGGCATCCTTGACGACGCGTTCCTCGTGGGGGGCTTCCTCCAGAGGCCATTCATGGCCGCAGGTAACGCATTCGAGATGCTCCTCGAAGCGGAGGATTTCGTTCATTTCGCACATCGGGCAGGTGAGATCGGGTGTCATGTCGGGGCAGCGAAGCAGACGACGAGGCAAGATGCAAAAGGGAAAACTCCGCCAAGGCCGGGAAAATGCCTTCTCAGACGGGCCGCAGCACGCTTTTGACGATCTCGCCCCGGTGCATTTTCTCAAAGGCCTCCCGCCACTCCGTGATGGGCCAGACACCGCCGATGATGGGTTCCACCTTGAATCGCCCGCTCGCGAGGAGGGCGATGACACGTTCCCAGATCGCCCAGTGGTGGCTGAAGCTGCCCTGGAGGGTGATGTTTTTCTGGACCAGAGGATCGATGTTGAAGCCGAGCGGTTGCGGTCCCCAGCCGACCTTGCTGATCCAGCCCGCCGGTCTCACGAGGTCGAGGGCGATCTGCAGGGTGATGCTGGCACCGGCGGCGTCGATGACTCCGTCGCAGCCGAGTCCGTCGCGCTGCAGCGCCCAGGGTTTGGCATCGCCGATGATGACTTCGCAACCGTAGCGGCGGGCAATGTCGAGGCGGGGGGCGTCCTGTTCCAGTCCGACGATGGCGACCTCGGCTCCGCAGAGTCGGGCCATCGCGGCGCAGAGAATGCCGATGGTCCCCGGTCCTAACACGATGACGCGGTCGCCGGGTTCGATGCGGGCGTTTTTCACCACCGCGTTGTAGGCGACGCAGCAGGGCTCGGTGAGGCAGGCCTGTTCGAAGGGGAGTTCGTCGGGGATGTGGTGGAGGATGCGCGAGGGGACGCGGACGTATCGGGTCATGGCACCGTCGACCCCGTAGCCAAAACCCTTGCGGGTGGGGTCGAGATGGTAGGAACCGCGCCGGGTCATGGGATTGTCGTGCGAGATGACGGCGGCGGTCTCGGAGACGACCCGGTCACCCTCTTTCCAATGCTCGACCGACTTGCCCACATCTAGGATGCGCCCGCCGAACTCATGTCCGAGGACGACGGGATAACGGACCGGCCAAGAGTGATCGGCGGTCCACTGGTGCAGGTCGCTCCCGCAGACCCCGACATTGGAGACTTCGAGCAGGACATCCTCGTCCCCGATGACCGGTGGCTCGATCTCGCGGATTTCGACGGAGTGTTTTTCAGGGGCGAAATGGACGACGGCTTTCATGGGGGGGAGAGCGGTTTAGCTGTTAGCTTTTTTGCTGTTTAGCGCTTGAGGGGCGCGTAGAGGAACATGCCAATGTTCCCTTGGGCTGGGGGGAGTTTTTTACGAGACGGTGGCGACGGTTTGGGAGTGAATGGCTTCGCAGATTTTTCGAAGGGAGGTTTCGAGATCGCCGTCGGCGGTTTGGAAGGCATCGGCGTCTATCGTCAGGGGTGCGCCGAGAACCACGAGGGGCGCTCCGTATTGCGGGCATTGGATGGCCTCTTCGAGACGGAGTCCGCCGACGGCCTGCACCGGAACGCTCACCGCGCGGACCACTTCGCGGAGTTGGTCGAGCGGGCTGGGCATGCGGTGGCCGGCGGCGGCGAGTCCGCGACGTTCGTCGTAGCCGATGTGGTGGATCACGTAGTCGCAGCCGAGGTCTGCGAGATGCCTCGCGCCCGCGACCCTGTCAGGAGAGGCCAGATTGTCGCCCATGACGGCGCAACCGAAGTCCGCTCCGGCCTGGACGACGCACCGGATCGTCTCGGGGTGGGCGCGGGCCATCACCACGACATGGGTGGCACCGGCTTTGGCCATCATCTCGGCCTCGAGATAGCCGCCGTCCATGGTCTTGAGATCGGCGACGAGGGGCGTGTCGGGAAAGGCGGAACGGAGCGCCCGCACGCCGTGGAGTCCTTCGGCGAGAATCAGCGGGGTGCCGACCTCGAGCCAGTCGACCCCGGCGCGCATGGCGAGGGCGGCGGTTTCGAGGGCCTCGTCGATGTAGGTGAGGTCGAGGGAAATCTGGACGATGGGTTTCATGGGGGCGGTCCTGTTTCGTCCGGTGGCAGGCAGACGATGGAGACGATGGCAGGCGGGAGCGCTTTCGTCGCGGAAAAAATCTGGCGCGATGCGCGGCCCCCCTGTCCGGTCTCCCGCCCTCAGGGCGCGGCAGGTGCCGGGAAAAAGGGACTCACGAAGCGACAACCGCCGTGGGGTTCTCTTTTTCCGTACGCTCCGCTTTCTCCGGTTCCTCGGGGAGCCCGGCGGCGGGGGAGGGTTCCGGTTCCGCCATGTCGGGATCCTTTTTTCGCGGCGCGGGGTCGGGGAAAGCGGCGACGGGATCTTCGCATTCGTCTTCGTCGGGCCGCAGCGCGTGGAGCCGCGCCAATTTCCCATCGGCACGTTTCACGAGCCAGAGGCAGATGACGCCCGCGAGCAGAAGCGTGCCGGTGTAGAGGGAAAAAATATCGACGATTTTGGGAAAAAACGTGGCGGGCGTCGTCCCGCGTCGCAGCATGAGGTAGTAGGACAACAGCATCCAAGCGATTCCGACCAAGCCGAGGACCAGCGGCAGGGCCGCCCAGAGGAAAATGCGTCGGAACCTCAGCAGACCGCAAGTGAGCAGTTTGCGTTCGATGGGGTCATCGGCCGCGCTCCGGAGGCTCTCGGAATTTTTTGGAAACAGTCGCACCATTACGGAAATACCAAGGAAGAAGCGCAGCCTCTTCCCTTCACCTCCGATCTTGGCGCGAAAGTCCTCCGAAGATCAAGGATACTTTTTTATAAATTTTTCGGATTAACCGGGAGAAATTGCGGTGGGTCGAGGAAAGTATGGCATTTCAGTCATCCTCCCGCCCGCATGTGGTGATGCGGCGGCGAATTTTCGGACGGAATGCGCTTTTCTCGGGAGGAGATTTCCGGCATTCTCCTCAAGACCTTCGATCCGCCATGAAATCCATTTTCTTCTTTCTCCTCCTTGTCGCGCCCGCGTTCTTGCCCGGAGTGGTTCGCGCCGAGCTCGCCGGCTCCCAGCCCAACATCGTCCTGGTCATCACCGACGATCAGGGCTTCCCGACGGTCGGAGCGCACGGACATCCCTGGCTGGCGACGCCGCATCTCGACGCGCTGCACGGGCAGAGTACCCGTTTCGAGCGCTTCCTCGTCGCTCCGACCTGTGCGCCGACCCGTTCCGCGATCATGACGGGACGTCATCCGGAGAAAAACGGAGTGACCCACACGATCCTCGAACGGGAGCGCATGACGCTCGCGGCCACGATTTTGCCGCAGGTGCTGAAAACGGCGGGCTACACCTCGGGCATTTTCGGAAAATGGCATCTCGGCGACGAACACGACTATCAGCCCGACCAGCGCGGGTTCGACGAGACCTTCATCCACGGAGGTGGTGGCATAGGGCAATCCTACGACTGCTCGTGTGCGGACGCGCCGGACAACCGCTACCACGATCCCGTGATTCGACACAATGGCCGATTTGTCAGGACGGAGGGTTTTTGCACCGATGTTTTTTTCACCGCCGCGCTGGGCTGGATCAAGGAACAGGCCGACGCGAACCAGCCGTTCTTCGCCTACATCGCCACCAACGCGCCGCACGGTCCCTTCATCGCACCGGAAAAAAACGCGAAGCGTTTCACCGAGCTCGGATTCGGCGAAGCCCAGGCCGGTTTCTACGGCATGATCGAGAACATCGATGAGAATGTCGGACGACTCCTCGCCCGGCTCGACGAGTGGAAACTCGCGGAAAACACCCTCCTCGTTTTCATGTCCGACAACGGGATGACCGGGGGCGGATCGGGCAAGGCGGGCGAGGATCTTGCGGAGGGGTATCCCTTTTACAACGCCGGGATGAAAGGGCTGAAAGGGTCCACCGACGAGGGCGGCGCGCGCGTGCCCTTTTTCGTCCGCTGGCCCGGTCGGATCGAAGCGGATCGCGGGATCGACCGCATCGCCGCGCACATCGACATCCTCCCGACCTTCGCGGCGCTGGCGGGGGCGACCCTGCCACCCGGACAGGTCGAAGGGCGAAATCTCCTGCCGCTGCTGGAGAATACCGAGGTCGGGGAGGTCGAATGGCCGGACCGCTTTCTCTTCAATCACGTGTGTCGTTGGCCCACCGGAGCGAACCCGGATGATTTCAAAGAGGTGAACTTTTCGGTGCGCAGCCAGCGTTGGCGCTACGTCGGAGCGAGGGCGGGCAGGGGGAAAGGAAAAGGCGGTAATGCCGCTCCGTCGCTCTTCGACATGGAGGCCGATCCCGCGCAGACCGAGAACGTGCTCGCGGACCACCCTGACGTCGCCGCGAAAATGCTCGCCGCCTACGATCAGTATTGGAGCGATGCCCGCCCGCTCATGGTCAACGAAGCGGCCCCCATGTCCCCGACGCGCCCCTACCACGAATGGTATCGCGCACAGGAGGCCGCGGGTGGCATCCCGATGTGGACGGCGGCGGGCGGCGAGGGACGCGAATAGCGGTGACCCCGCACCCCCCGCGTGAATGCGCTGCGAAAAAGCTCGACAGAGACGGGCTTGTTCCCGCTTATTCTTTCCGAACCCTGCTCATGAAAAACAGCTTTCTTCCCCCTCTTGTCGTCGCGTTAGTATTCATCTCGTTTCTGTCTCCGATAGGGGCCGCCGAACCCGAGCCGAAACCCGAGCCGAACATCGTCTATCTCATTTCCGACGATCATGCCTGGACCGACTACGGTTTCATGGGGCATTCGCAGCTCGAGACGCCGCATCTCGACGCACTGGCGGCGCGCAGCGCCCTTTTTTCCCGGGGCTACGTGCCCACCGCGCTGTGCCGTCCGGCCCTGGCGACCCTGGCCAACGGACTCTACGCCCACCAGCACGGGGTCACCGGCAATGATCCCGCCCCCTTGCCGGGGACCGCCGGGAAAGGCAAGGGCGGGGGCAGGAACGGGGATCCGGCGTATGCCGCCCTCCGCGAAGCCCTCATCGCCAAGATGGACGATCCTCCCACGATCATGGAACGGCTCGGGGAGAGAGGATACCTCAGCCACCAGTCCGGCAAATGGTGGGAGGGCAACCCCGCCCGGGGCGGTTTCAGCGAGGGCATGACCCGCGGCTTCCCTCAACCCGGAGGACGTCACGGCGATGACGGTCTCAAGATCGGACGCGAGGGAATGGCACCCGTTTTCGACTTCATCGACAAAGCCGTCGCGGCGGAGAAACCCTTCTTCCTCTGGTACGCGCCTTTCATGCCGCACACCCCTCACACCCCGCCGGAGAGATTATTTGAAAAGTACAAGGCCAAGGGCGTCACCTCCGATCATGTCGCCCGCTACTATGCGATGGTCGAATGGTTCGACGAGACCTGCGGTCAGCTTCTCGGCAAGCTCGAGGAGAAGGGGCTCACCGAAAACACCCTCGTGGTCTACCTCGCCGACAACGGCTGGATCCAGAATCCCGACGCGAAGGGATTCGCGCTCCGTTCCAAGCAATCCGCCAACGAGGGCGGGACCCGCCAGCCGATCCTCTTCTCGTGGCCGGGGGTGATCCGACCGGGGGATCGCGGGGAGCAACTCTGCTCCAGCATCGACATTTTCCCCACTGTCCTGGCCGCCGCCGGTGCCTCCGTTCCTGAAGACGTTCCGGGCCTGAATCTTCTGCCCGTGCTGAAATCCGGCGAACCCACTGCCCGTAAAATGGTTTTCGGGGAAACCTTCGCCCACGACGTCGTCGACCTCGACGATCCCGAGGCGAGCTTGCTCTTTCGTTGGGTCATTGAAGGCCCGTGGAAATTGCTCCTCACCTACGACGGCGAGCGGGGCCGTCACGCTCGCTTCCATCCCCGCGAGGAGTTGCGGCCCCAGCTCTACGATCTGCTCGCCGATCCCCACGAAAATCAAAACCTCGCCTCGGAACACCCCGAACTCGTCGCCCGACTCGCCGCGAGGATTCAGCAATGGTGGCCGGTCACGAAGCGGCGGGTTCTTACCGAGTGGAGCGCTGAGTAGCTGTTTAGCGGTTAGCTTTTTTGCTGTTTAGCTTTTGAGGCGTTGAGAGGACGAGCAACGGCCGTCGTTGGCTCGGTAGAACGGGTCTCCAGGCCCGTTTCGGCGGTGGTTCGGGAAAGGGGGGAGTTTGGGCAGACGGAGCGACCGCCCTACAGTTCGAAGGGGCAGCCGGATATTCCAATCCAAGGCGATCCGGATGCGCCATCGGCTCACTGGGGACGGTTCGCCCTACCATTTTGCCGAAGCTGCGGCGGGGAACGGAAGATCCAACCCTTTTCCCGCCTCAGGGGAGGAGGCGGAGGCAGGACGGCATCGCGATTTCGAGGGGCGCGCCGGTGGGGGTGAGATGTCCGGTGTCCGGGTCGATGCGGAAGACGAGGAGGTTGTTCCCCGGCATATTCGCGCAGAGCAACCATTTGCCGTCGGGCGTGACGAGGAGATTCTGGGGGCCCTTGCCGAGGCTGGGAACGATGCCGACGCGGGTGAGGGTGAAGTCTTTTTCCGTGCGGAAAATCGCGATGCTGTCGTGGCCGCGGTTGGTCCCGTAGAGAAATTTTCCGTCGGGGGTGAATTTCAGGTCGGCGCAATGGCTCGTGCCCTCGAAATCCTCCGGCAGGGTCGCAACGCTTTCGTGACGTGTCAGGGATCCGGTTTTCGCATCCTGGGAATAGCGGGTGATGGTGTTGGAGAGTTCGTCGATGGCGTAGAGCTGGCTTGCTCCGCTTGAATTGTCGCTTTCCGGGAAATAGGCGAGGTGACGGGGACCGGCGCCGGGTAGGGTGGCACCGGCGGCGTCGGGGAGGGATTCCAGTTCGGATTTCGCGCTGTCGAGACGGTAGACGAGGATTTTGTCGAGACCGAGATCGGCGGCGCAGGCGAAGTCGTTGCCCGGACTGACGATGATGCTGTGGGCGTGCGGACCGGACTGGCGCTTCGGATCGACTTGGGAGCCGCCTTCGTGCTGGGTGAAGGAAGTGATCTCGCCGAGGGAACCGTCCTCGCGGATCGGCAGCGCGGCGACGCTGCCGCTGGAGTAATTGGCGAGGAGGAGCGCTTTTCCACTGTGGTCCACCTCGAGGTAGCAGGTGGCGGTGCCTTGGGCGGATTGGCGGTTGAGCAGGGTGAGCGCACCGGAGGCGGGTTCGATCGCGTAGGCCGCGACCTCTTCGTTTTCCTCCCCGCCGAAGGCCTCGGTGTGCACCGTGTAGAGGAAGCGCTGGTCGGGCGAGACGGCGAGGAAAAAGGGGTTTTGAATTCCGCCGGTGCGGGCGAGGGGAGAGAGGGAACCGTCTTCCAGGGAGAGGCGGAAGGCGGAGACGGCCCCCTTTTCGTCACCGGCAAAGGAAGAAACGAAGAGAAGGGGATCGTCCGCCTGTAAGGACGGGGATAGGGTCAGGGCGGAGACGGCCATGGCGGTGAGGGAGAGGGAGCGGAGGAGGGGAGAAGTCATGGGAAGCGAGTTTCGAAAATGGAGAATCGGGCGGGGAAAGTCAAGCGATCGTCTTGCTCGCTCGTGCCAAATCCGACGAAGCCAGTGCGGCGGGGCTGGTGCGGGCGCTAGAAAAGCGCCCCTCCTTG
>JAAYAT010000187.1 GCA_012719225.1 Verrucomicrobiaceae bacterium | reverse complement strand
GGTGAGGTGAGAAGCGAGCTGAAAAAGGCGACCTGGCCTTGGGATCCCAAGGAGAAGGGGCTCAAAAAATACAAGCAGCTCACCGACTCGACCGTTGTGGTCCTCATCGCGATGGTTCTCCTCGGTGCTTTTGTCGCGACGATCGATTTCGCGATGCATCAGGTCATGACTTTTCTGACGACCGGTTTCTGAACCTCCAGCCAATCTGAATTTCCAAGACAAGAAACGATGCCGACAATTCCCGCAGCCCAAGACCAGTGGTATGTCATTCACGTTCTCTCCGGACAGGAGTTGAAGGTGCGGGACAATATCGAGCGCCGTCGCGAAGCCGAGGAGATGAGTGACCTCGTTTTCGAAGTGCTCGTTCCGCAGGAGCGCATTTCCGAAGTGCGGGGCGGACAGAAGCGCGAGGCGAACCGCAAGTTCTATCCCGGCTACATCATCATCAACATGCATCTCCTCAACGAGGACAACACCCTCGTAGACCGCACCTGGTATTTCATTCAGGAAACGGACGGGATCATCAATTTCGCCGGCACCAAGGGAAATCCCATGCCCATGCCGAGGCACGAGGTCGACAGCATGCTGGCGCAGATCAAAGAGCGCGAAGGCAGTGTCAAACCGGCCGTTTCGCACGAGGTGGGCGACTCGGTGGTGGTCTCGGACGGTCCTTTCCAGGGACAAACCGGCGTGATCGCCGAGATCAACGAGGAGAAGGGCGAGCTCATGGTCTCGGTCAATATCTTCGGGCGTGAGACGCTCGTGCCGCTGGAGTACTGGCAGGTCGAACTCGGCTGAGATAGAGAACTCCACGGATAAACATTTCAACAAAGAAGCACGATGGCTAAAGAAGTATCAAAAGTAATCAAGTTGCAGATCGCCGCAGGCAAGGCAAACCCTTCTCCTCCGGTCGGTCCGGCGCTCGGTCAGGCGGGGGTCAACATCATGGATTTCTGCAAGCAGTTCAATGCGCAGACCCAGGGCAGTGAGGGGGACATTCTTCCCGTGGTCATCAGTGTCTACGCGGACAAGAGCTTCACCTTCATCACGAAGAAGTCGCCCGCCGCAGTGCTGCTCAAAAAGGCGGCGAACATCGCCTCGGGTTCGAGCGAGCCGAACAAAAAGAAAGTCGGCAAGCTGACCCGCGCACAACTTCTCGAAGTGGCTCGCAACAAGATGGAAGACATGAACACCAGTGACGAGGAGATGGCCTGCAATATCCTTGCCGGGACCGCCCGCCAGATGGGTCTCGAGATTGTGGACTGATTTTTAAACAACAAAACGCAGGAGGGTGAAAACCACCCGCTGGTACTGCACTCCGAAGATGGCAAAGAAAAGAAGCAAACGATACAGGGCTGCCGCCGAAATGGTGGACAGCGAGGCACTTTATTCAATCGAGGACGCGATTTCGCTGGTGAAGAAATTCCCCGCGCCGAAGTTCGACCAGACGGTCACGCTCACTTTCCGCATGGGAGTGGATCCGCGTCAGTCCGACCAGATGGTGCGCGGGACCTGCCCGCTGCCGAACGGAAGCGGCAAGGATGTCCGCGTTCTCGTTTTCGCCGAAGGCGAGGCGGCCACCGAAGCCAAGAACGCCGGCGCGGAACACGTCGGTTTCGAAGCGCTCATCAAGGAGGTGATGGGAGGATTCATGGATTTCGACGCGGTCATCGCGACCCCGGCGGCGATGTCCGAAGTCCGCAAACTGGGTCGCCAGCTCGGCCCGCGCGGTCTCATGCCGAACCCGAAGACGGGCACCGTGACCGACGACACCGCCGCGGCGGTCAAGGCGGTCAAAGCAGGCCGGATCGACTTCAAGCTCGACAAGAATGGAAATATTTCGGTCCCGATCGGAAAACTTTCCTTCGAAGAGACCGCCCTCGTCGAAAACGGGAAAGCGGTGGTGGACTCCATCAACAACGCCCGCCCGGCGAGTGCACGGGGGATTTTTCTCCAACGAGGCGCGCTCACCGCGACGATGGTTCCCGGCATCCGCGTCGACGTTACCCCCTGGCATTGATCCATCGAGACGGCATCCCATCCATTTAATTCCATCCCATTTCCGAAACGATGAAAGCATTAAAAAAAGTCGTCATCGACGATCTTCTCAGCAGTCTCAACGATTCCCCCTACCTGATCGTGGTCGATTACGGCGGGTTGAAAGTGACCGAGTTCCAGGAGGTGAGAAAGCGCCTCGCCGCGACCGAAGCGAAGGTCCAGGTGGCCAAGAACACTTTTGTGAAGCAGGCCGCCGGTTCGGCGGAGTATCCGTCCGAACTGGCCGATCACCTCAGCGGCCAAACCGCGATCGTGACCGGTGCCAGCGACGTGTGCGCCACCGCGAAAGTGCTCAAGACCTATGGCAAGGAGATCGGCAAACTCGCGATCCGTTGTGGGGTGCTGGACGGCAGCTTCCTCGACGACGCCAAGGTCATCGCCCTTGCGGATCTCCCGCCGATGGACGTGCTGCGCGCACAGTTGCTCGGTGTTCTCTCTTCTCCGGCGCAGAAGTTGGTGACGGTGCTCAACGAGCCCGGCTCCGCGCTGGCACGTGTCCTCCAGGCGAAAGTCGACCAGGGTTGAAATTGGTAATACTCTCTTTATCCGGCCGCCCCCAGTGGGGTGACCCGGAAAAAAACAAAAAACAAAACCGGGTTCCTTTCCGAATGCTGAGCGCAGCATCTTAATTGTCGAAGCGCTTTTCGACGCGGAGATACCCAAGCAAAAATATGGCAGATACAAACGCATTAGTAGATCAGTTGAGCGGACTCACCGTCCTCGAAGTCGCGGACCTGGTGAAAGCTCTCGAAGAAAAATGGGGCGTCAGCGCCGCAGCACCCGTGGCCGTGGCGGCCGCTGGTGGTGGTGGCGGAGGCGGCGGGGAAGCAGCGGAAGAGAAATCCTCTTTCGACGTCATCCTGACTTCCTTCGGCGACAACAAGATCGCGGTCATCAAAGCCGTCCGGGAAGCGATCTCCGGTCTCGGTCTTGCCGACGCGAAGAAACTCGTGGAAAGCGCTCCGGCCCCGCTCAAGGAAGGTGCCAGCAAGGAGGAAGCTGACGAGATCAAGGCCAAGCTCGAAGAAGCCGGTGCCAAGATCGACCTCAAATAAGTCGACCTTTTTCGTGTCCCGGCCCGTTCGCGGGCCGGGGCTACTTTTCCCATTCCCTTAAGAAAATCTTTGCGTCAATCGTAGACAATCAAGAGAAAGTGGATTCTTGTCCTGGCAAACATGTGAAGTGACGCCGAATTCCGGATGTTGTATCGAGCATCCGGACTTCGTCGTCTTTTCGTTTGACGAACGGTTCCCGGACCCCGGCGGAGGTGCGCGTACAGCCGTCGGGTTGTGCCGTGGATTTGTCGCCGGCAACTTGAAGAGGAGACGACTTCCAGACCAACCTATCAACGCCCATATCGCCCCTATATGTCAGCCCGACCCAAAAAACTCGAACGTTTGTACTTTGGCAAAATTGAGGAGGCGATAGAAACGCCCAACCTGATCGAAGTGCAACTCGACTCCTACAAGGAGTTTCTGCAGCAGGATGTCGCCCCGGAGAACCGCGTTCCGACCGGTCTGCAGTCCGTGTTTCAAGAGGTTTTCCCCATCCAGAGCTACGACGAGAAGTTCACCCTGAACTTTTCCCGCTACGAGGTGGGCGAACCCAAGCTGACCGCCCTCGAGGCGCTCCGCGACGGGGAGACCTTCAGCGCCCCGCTCTACGTCACCTTCGCCCTGACCGATGAGTCGGGGACCAAGGAGGAGCGTGTCTATATGGGCGAACTGCCGATGATGACCCGCCGCGGCACTTTTGTCATCAACGGGGCCGAGCGCGTCATTGTGAGCCAGTTGCACCGCTCGCCGGGGGTTTGTTTCGAGACGAACCTCCACCTCAACGGCAAGACTCTCTTCGGTTTCCGCATCATCCCCGACCGCGGCACCTGGATGGAGGTCCAGTTCGATACGAACGATCTCCTCTACGTCTACCTCGACCGCCGCCGTCGCCGTCGCAAGTTCCTCGCGACGACCTTCCTGCGCGCGATCGGCTATCCCACCGACGAGGACATTATCCAGCAGTTCTACGATTTTGAAAAACTCAAGATCGATCCCTCGATGGACGAGGCCGAACTCGCCAACAAGGTCATCTTCAACGACGTCCTCGACGGCGACATGGTCGTGGCCAAGGCCTACGAACCGCTCACCCTCGCGACGATCACCCAGCTCCACGCCCTCGGGGTGAAGTCCGTGCCGGTGATCACCGCCTCGCACGACGACCTGCTCATCAAATCGCTTCGCAAAGACCCCGCCAACAACGAGGAAGAGGCGCTCAAGGACATCTACCGCCGTCTCCGCCCCGGCGATCCGCCGACCGTGGCGAACGCTCGTGCGCTGCTCAAGCGTCTTTTCTTCGATCCCAAGAAGTACGACCTGACCCGGGTGGGACGCTACAAGATCAACCAGAAGCTCGGCCTCGATGTCGACGACAACGAGCGTGTCATCACCGCCGACGACTTCCTCGTCTCGATGGATTATCTCTTCGGTCTCCGCCGCGGGGAAGGGGTCCTCGACGACATCGACCACCTCGGGAGCCGCCGCATCCGCGCGGTGGGCGAGCTGCTCGCCAACCAGTGCCGCGTCGGTCTGGCCCGCACCGAGCGCCTCGTGAAAGAGCGCATGACTCTTTTTGACATCAACCTCGACGGGATGACCCCGTCGAAGCTGGTCAACCCCAAGGCTCTCGCCGCGGTGGTGCGCGATTTCTTCGGGCGCTCCCAGTTGAGCCAGTTCATGGATCAGATCAACCCGCTCTCGGAACTGACCCACAAACGCCGTCTTTCCGCTCTCGGGCCGGGCGGACTCAACCGCGACCGCGCGGGATTTGAAGTGCGCGACGTCCACCCGTCCCACTATGGCCGGATCTGTCCGATCGAGACCCCGGAAGGTCCCAACATCGGCCTGATCAACTCGATGAGTTGCTATGCCCGGATCAACGAATTCGGCTTCATCGAGACGCCCTACCGCCGCATCATCAAAGGCAAGGTCTCCAAAAAGATCGACTACCTCACGGCGGATCAGGAGGAGAGCTACCTCATCGCCCAGGCCAACAACCCGATCGACGACAAGGGCAATTTCCTCACCGAAAAGATCACCGTCCGCCACCTCGGCGAATTCATCGAAGTGGACCCGCCCGAGGCGACCTACATGGACGTCTCGCCGAAGCAGCTCGTCTCCGTGGCTGCCTCGCTGATTCCCTTCCTCGAACACGATGACGCCAACCGCGCGCTGATGGGGTCGAACATGCAGCGCCAGGGCGTGCCGCTGCTCGTTTCCGAGTCTCCCTATGTCGGCACCGGGATGGAGGGCAAAGTCGCCCGCGACTCGCGCGCCGTGGTCGTCGCCGAAGGCAACGGCACCGTCGCCGCCGCCACCGCCGAGATCGTCATCATCACCAAGGACGGCGAACTGCCCTGCTCCGAGGCGCAGTTCATGACCAATCCCTTCAAGCTGAGGAGCGACGAAGAGAACGGCACCTACGTCTATCCGCTGCGCAAGTTCATGCGCTCGAACGCCGGCACCTGCATCAACCAGAAACCCATCGTCCGCCGCGGCGAAAAGGTGAAGGCCGGTCAAGTGCTCGCCGACGGCCCCAACACCGAGCACGGCGAACTCGCCCTCGGGCGGAACGTCCTGGTCGCTTTCATGCCCTGGAACGGCTACAACTTCGAGGACGCCATCGTCATTTCCGAGCGCATCGTCAAGGAGGACATTTACACCTCGATCCACATCGACGAGTTCGATATCGGTGCCCGTGACACCAAGCTGGGGCCGGAGGAAATCACCCGCGACATTCCCAACGTCGGGGAGGAAGCGCTCAAGGATCTCGGTCCCGACGGCGTCATCCGTGTCGGTGCCGAAGTGAAGCCCGGCGACATCCTCGTGGGCAAGATCACTCCCAAGAGCGAGACCGAACTCGCTCCCGAAGAGCGTCTTCTCCGCGCCATCTTCGGGGAAAAAGCCGCCGATGTGAAAGACACCTCGCTGCGGGTTCCCTCGGGTTGTGTCGGCATCGTCATGGACGTGCGGGTCTCCTCGCGCAACGCTTCGAGCAAGGAAAAACTCGATCCGAAAGAGCAGCAGAAGCAGCAGAAGCAGATAATCGACGAGCACAAGCGTCGCCACGAGGAACTCACCGAGCAGCTCACCGAGAAATTGTCCGACATTCTCCTCGGAGAAAAAATCCCGTTGGATGTGGTGAACGGCCGTAGCGGCGAGATCATCGTGCCCGCGAACCGCAAGATCACCAAGACGCTCCTGCGCAAACTCGCCGACAACTACTCGAACATCGAGATCGATCCGAGCCCGATCCGCATCAAAATCCTCGACATCGTCTCGAGCTTCGAAAGCAAGTTCGCCGACGTCGATATGGAGCGGGAACGCCAGCTCGACCGCATCGAGTCCGGCGACGAGGCCGATCCCGGCGTCATCAAGCAGGTCAAGGTCTACGTCGCGAAGAAGCGCAAGCTCTCCGTCGGGGACAAAATGGCCGGTCGCCACGGCAACAAGGGCGTCGTCGCCACGATCGTTCCCGAGGAAGACATGCCTTTCCTCGAAGACGGGACCCCCATTGATATCTGTCTCAACCCTCTCGGGGTGCCGAGCCGGATGAACGTCGGACAGGTGCTGGAGACCCACCTCGGGGTGGCCGCCAAGGCGCTCGGGTTCAAGGTCGCGACCCCGGTGTTCGACGGGATTCCCGAATCGAAGATCGTCGAGTATCTCGAAGAAGCCCAAAAGATCGAAGGATTCGAGTGGATCGGACTCAACGGGAAATCACAACTCTACGATGGCCGGACCGGAGACCCCTTCTACCAGACGGTGGTGGTGGGAACCATTTACATGCTCAAGCTCGGCCACCTCGTGCAGGACAAAATCCACGCGCGGGCGGTTGGACCCTACTCCCTCGTCACCCAGCAGCCGCTCGGTGGCAAGGCGCAATACGGCGGCCAGCGATTCGGGGAAATGGAGGTCTGGGCTCTCGAAGCCTACGGGGCCGCCTACACCCTGCAGGAACTGCTCACCGTCAAATCGGATGACGTCCAGGGGCGCACCCGCATCTACGAATCCATCGTCAAAGGCGACAACACGCTGGACGCAGGCACGCCCGAGTCCTTCAACGTGTTGATCAAGGAAATGCAAAGTCTGGGACTCGACGTTCGCGTCGGTTCCTCGGACCGCTCGCCCGAGGAAATCCTCACCGACAGCCTCGCGATCATCTGACCGATCCCCCTAACGGAAACCTTTGCCGCCCTCGAACTCCAGCCACTTCCCATCATGTCAGTTCCTTCCCTAAGCTCTGAATCCCACCTCGACGAAATTTTCGGCCTTGAACGCAAGTCCGACAGTTTCGACCATGTCCGCATCACCGTTGCCAACCCCGACACGATCCGTTCGTGGAGCCGCGGCGAAGTGAAAAACCCGGAAACGATCAACTACCGGACGTTCAAACCGGAGAAAGGCGGTCTTTTCTGCGAGCGTATCTTCGGTCCGACGAAGGACTGGGAATGCGCCTGCGGCAAGTACAAGCGCATCAAACACAAGGGCACCGTCTGCGACCGTTGCGGCGTCGAGGTGACCCTCTCCCGTGTCCGTCGCGAGCGGATGGGCCACATCGAGCTCGCCGTCGCGGTCTCGCACATCTGGTTCTACAAGTGCATGCCCTCGCGGATCGGTCTGATGCTCGACATGAGCGCCCGCCAGTTGGAGCGGGTCATTTACTACGAGGATTACATCGTGATCGACCCGGGCAACACCCCTCTCGACGCCGGTCAGCTCCTCACCGAACTCGAGTTCCGCGACGCGCAGGAAGAGTACGGGGTGGAAGGTTTCCAAGCCGGGATGGGAGCGGAGGCGGTTCGCGACCTCCTCGCCAGGATCGAGCTGCCCTCCCTCATCGTCGAACTCGAAGAAGCGATGGGCAAGACCCGCTCCAAGCAGGTGCGCAAAAAACTCGCCAAGCGTCTCAAGCTCGCCCAGGGCTTCCACAACTCGAAGACCCGTCCCGAGTGGATGATCCTCGAAGTGCTCCCGGTCATCCCGCCCGACCTCCGTCCGCTCGTGCCGCTCGAGGGCGGTCGTTTCGCGACTTCGGATCTGAACGATCTCTATCGCCGCGTCATCAACCGGAACAACCGTCTCAAGAACCTGCTCCAACTCAAGACCCCGGACGTGATCATCCGGAACGAGAAGCGCATGCTGCAGGAAGCGGTCGACGCCCTTTTTGACAACGGTCGTCACGGACGCGCCGTCACCGGCGCCGGAAACCGCGCCCTCAAATCGCTCTCCGACATGCTCAAGGGCAAGGGCGGGCGTTTCCGCCAGAACCTGCTCGGCAAGCGGGTGGACTACTCGGGACGATCCGTCATCGTGATCGGACCCGACCTCAAGCTGCACCAGTGCGGTCTTCCCAAAAAGATGGCGCTGGTCCTCTTCGAACCCTTCATCATCCGACGCCTCAAGGAACTCGGCTACGTCCATACCGTGCGCAGCGCGAAAAAACTCATCGAGCGCAAGACCTCCGAGGTCTGGGACATTCTCGAGGAAGTGACCAAGGGACATCCCGTCCTCCTCAACCGTGCTCCCACCCTGCACCGTCTTTCCATCCAGGCCTTCGAACCCGTCCTCATCGAGGGGTCCGCGATCCGGGTGCACCCCCTCGTCTGTACCGCCTACAACGCGGACTTCGACGGCGACCAGATGGCGGTTCACGTGCCGCTCTCGGTGGAAGCCCAGATGGAGGCGCGCATGCTCATGCTCGCGCCCAACAACATCTTCACCCCGTCGAGCGGCAAGCCGATCACGGTGCCCTCACAGGACATCATTCTCGGGGTTTACTTCCTCACCTACTGCCGTCAGATCCCGCTGCGCGATCCCGAACTGGAAAGCACCCTGCCGCTTTTCGCCGACACCTCCGAGGTCGAATTCGCCATCGCGAGCCGCCGCATCGACATGCACGACCCGATCCGGGTGCGCAACCCCGACTACGGCACCACCGATCGCATCTTCGGGGAGCGGGATCGCAAGATCCTCATCACCACCGCCGGGCGCGTGCGTTTCAATGAAATCTGGCCGGAAAGCCTCGGATTCTTCAACGGCACCGTCGCCAAAAAGCAGATGTCGGACATCATCTGGCGTTGCTACCAGACCACCGGTCAGGAGGGCACGGTCCGCTCGCTCGACGCCCTCAAGGCGCTCGGATTCCGCGAGGCGACGCGATCGGGAACCTCGGTCGGGATTTTCGACATGCTCATTCCCGACGAAAAAGCGGTCGAGATCGACCAGGCCACCGCCGAGGTCAACAAGGCGAACGACCAGTATCGTGCCGGTGTGATCACCAACAAGGAGCGCTACAACAAGATCGTCGATATCTGGACGCTGGCCGGGGAAGAGATCACCAAGGCGCTCTTCCGCACCATCGAGCACAACGAAGGCCAGAACCTGCCCAGTCCGCTCTTCATGATGGTGGACTCCGGTGCGCGGGGCAACCGCCAGCAGATCAAGCAGCTCTCCGGGATGCGCGGTCTCATGGCCAAGCCCTCCGGCGAGATCATCGAGCGGCCCATCATTTCGAACTTCCGTTCGGGCCTCTCCGTGCTGGAGTATTTCATCTCCACTCACGGCGCCCGCAAGGGTCTGGCCGATACCGCGCTGAAGACGGCGGACTCGGGCTACATGACCCGGAAACTCGTCGATGTGGCGCAGGATGTCATCATCACCGAGCAGGACTGCGGCACCGCCAACGGCATCGTCGTGAAGTCCATCTACGAAGGGGATGAGGAAGTGGTCGATCTCAAAACGAGGATCTACGGCCGCGTCTCCGCCGAGAAGGTGGTCAACGGCGAGTAAACCGTGGTCCATCCCGGCGACATGATTGACGAAACCATCGCCCTGCGCCTCAACGACATCGGGCACGAGCAGCTCAAGATCCGTTCGGTCCTCACCTGTGAGAGCCGCCGCGGCTGCTGCGCGAAGTGCTACGGGATGAACCTTTCCACCAACGTCATGGCGAAAATCGGCGAAGCCGTCGGGATCGTCGCGGCCCAGTCCATCGGGGAACCCGGAACGCAGCTCACGATGCGTACCTTCCACGTCGGCGGGGTGGCTTCGGGCACGTTCAAGCAACCCATCATCAAGGCGAAAACCAAGGGGGTCATCCACTACAACAACCTCCGTGTCGTCGAGACGCCCGACAAAACCTTCGTGGCGTTGAACAAGAACGGGACCATCTCTATCCACGAGAAAGGCGGCCGCGAACTGGAGTCCTACAACATCGTGAGCGGTTCGGTGATTCGTTTCCCCGACAACGGCGAGATCAAGAAGGGCGACACCCTCGCGACCTGGGACCCCTACAGCGTTCCGGTGATCACCGAGAAGAGCGGGAAAATCAAATTCCGCGACATGATCCAGGGCATCACCCTCGACACCGAGATCGACAAGGAGACCAACACCAAGGGGCTCGTCGTGATCGAGCACAAGGAAGACCTGCACCCGCAGATCCTCATCGTCGATCCCAAGTCCGGCGAAGAACTCTCCGCGTATTCCATCCCGACCGGTGCCCACCTTTCGGTGAAGGAAGGCCAGAAAGTGACCGGCGGGGACCAACTCGCCAAAACGCCTCGGAAGGTGTCCGAAACGAAGGACATCACCGGCGGTCTTCCGCGGGTGGCGGAACTGTTTGAAGCGCGCAAGCCGAAAGAAGTCGCCGAGATCGCGAAGATCGACGGGGAGGTATCCTTCGGCGGGACGATCCGGGCGAAGCGCAAGCTCATCGTCACCGATGCCGAATCCGGCGAGCAGGAGGAACACCTCATCCCGCTCGGTAAACACTACCTCGTCCAACCCGGCGACACCGTCCACAAAGGGCAGAAGTTGACCGAAGGCGCCGTGATTCCCCACGACATCCTCGACATCCTCGGGCCGCATGCGCTCATGGAGCACCTCGTCAGCGAAGTGCAGGATGTCTACCGCCTCCAGGGGGTTGAGATCAACGACAAACACATCGAGATCATCATCCGTCAGATGCTCCGCAAGGTCCGTATCACCGATCCGGGGGACACCCAGTTCCTCTGGGGCGACCAGATCGAGAAGACCACCTTCGAAGCGATCAACGCCGACATGATGGAGCAGGGGGGCAAGCCGGCCGAAGGCGAGCCCGTCCTCCTCGGGATCACCAAGGCCTCGCTTGAGACCGACAGCTTCATCTCGGCGGCCTCCTTTCAGGACACCACCCGCGTGCTCACCGAGGCCTCCACTCTGGGGCGGATCGATTACCTCCGCGGGTTCAAGGAAAACGTCATCATGGGTCATCTCATTCCCGCCGGAACCGGCTTCCACACGATCCGGAACCTCGGTGTCGTGGAACATGGCACTCCCGAGGATCTCCTCGACGAGGCCCTGGAAGGAGAGGACGAATCCCCCCTCGACATGCTCAGCGAACGCGCCTGAGATCCTCACCACACCTCTCACCCGCCGGGGCGTCGGCCTGTTACCCAGAGTCAGCGCCCCGGTTTTTTTCTTGATTTCATCTCTTTCAGCGGTTTAGTGCCGCCCCTCCCATCCATCCCCTGAAAAAACCGAAAAGCGAACGCCCGCGAGGGCGGGGAGTCCTGAAAAAAGATGGCGCTTTTCAAACCTGATCCGGTTTCCTGCTGAAAGGAACCACCCCCATTATGTCTACCGAACTCATCACCGAGCTGGTCGAGGCCGGCGTCCATTTCGGACACCAGTCCCGCAAGTGGAACCCCAAGATGCGCCCCTACATTCTCGGGGAGCGCCACAACGTCCACGTCATCAATCTGGAGAAAACCGCCGAGCAGCTCGACAACGCCAGCTCGTTTCTCCGCGACCTCGTCTCCAAGGGCAAGCGGGTCCTTTTCGTCGGTTGCAAGCGCCAGGCGCAGGACGCCGTCCGCGAAGCCGCCGAGGCCACCAACCAGTTTTATGTGAACCACCGCTGGCTCGGTGGCACCCTCACGAACCTGCCCACGGTGCGTCGCAGCGTCGGTCGGATGGAATCGCTGGAGAACCTCCAGAAGTCCCCCGACTTCAAGAAAATGAGCAAGAAGGAGATCGCCTCGCTCAATCGTGAGAAAGACAAACTCCACCTCCGCCTTTCCGGAATCCGCCAGATGGATCGTCTGCCCGACGCCATGGTCATCGTGGATTCGGCGCGGGAATACAACGCCATCAACGAAGCCCGCAAGCTCGGTATCCCCATCGTGGCGATGGTGGACTCTAACGCCGATCCGGATGTGATCGATTATCCCATCGTCGCCAACGACGATGCGATCCGCTCGATCCGGGTGGTCCTGAAAAAGCTGATCGACCCGGTCATCCCGGCTGTCTGATTCACGCGAAAGGGCGGGTTCACCATGGACCCGCCTCTTTGTTTCCGGCGGCCGCGTTTCTCCGCCCGTCGGCATCCCACCCCAATTGACACGGAATTCTCCTAGCAGAATCCCCTGCACCGATTAACCAACACGCTAACACGCATTACCTATTATGGCTGAAATCACTGTTGAACTGATTAAAACCCTCCGCGACAAAACCAACGCGGGCATGATGGACTGCAAGGCGGCTCTGGTGGAAGCCCAGGGCGACATCGCCGCCGCAGAGACCGTTCTCCGCAAAAAAGGCATCGCCGACGCCGACAAAAAAGCCGGCCGCGCGGCCAAGGAAGGCGTCGTCGCCTCTCGTCTCGTCGACAGCGGCAAAACCGGCATCCTCGTCGAAGTGAACTGCGAAACCGACTTCGTCGCCAAGAACGACAATTTCCGCGATTTTGTCGAAGCGATCATCGACCACATCGCCGCGAGCGAGAGCGCGGACAGCGTCGAAGCGCTCCAGGCCCAGCCCCTCGCGCAAGATCCCGCCCAGACCCTCGAAGTCTTCATCAAGGCCAAGGTCGGCCAGCTCGGGGAGAACATGGGCCTGAACCGCTTCGCCAAATACGATCTCGCCGGAGAGGGAATCGTGGGTTCCTACATCCACATGCAGGGGCGCGTCGGCGTCCTCGTCGAAGTGAACTGCACCAAGGCTGAGACCGCCTCCGGTGACGCCTTCGCCGCCTTCGTCAAAGACCTCACCCTCCACATCGCCGCCGCCCAACCCATTTGCGTGAACCGCGACCAGGTCCCGTCGGAGAAGGTGGAAGCCGAGCGCGACATCTTCCGCGAGCAGATGAAAGGCAAGCCCGCCGAGATCATCGAAAAAATCATCGACGGCAAACTGGGCAAGTTTTACTCCACCAACTGCCTCCTCGACCAGCCCTTCATCAAGGACACCGACAAGTCCATCCAGGATCTCCTCGACGAACTTGGCAAGACCAGCGGCGACACCGTCACGATCTCCCGCTTCGAACGCTACGCCGTGGGCGAGGAAGCCTGAGCCATCGCGCTCACCGGGATCCGATCCGCACTCCGTCGCGGGCGTTTCTTTCAAAAACCCGTGCCGACAGAGGCACGGGTTTTTTTGTGCCGCTCGATCACGCTCATCCCTACGTGGTCGTGGACGCGACAGGGTGGGGACCGGAACCCCCGGACCTGTTCTGAAGCCCAAGCGAGCGAACCAAGAAAAGGGTGGTCACGCCGGGGAACGCCGCAACCGCGCCTCCTTCGGAAAAAAGCTTGCCCCGGGTCCGACATTCCGGCCAACTCTTGCGAGATGTCTTCCGGAACCCCCGCACTCTCCCGCACCGCGTGGCTCGTCGTGGCCCTGCTCTGGCCGGTCGCGCTGCTCAACTATCTCGACCGGCAGATGCTGGCGACGATGAAAACTTCCATGGTCTCGGACATCGCCGGACTCACCACGGAGGCGCAGTGGGGGTTCGTGTTGGCCTCTTTCAAATGGGTCTACGCCATCCTCAGCCCGATCGGAGGATACATCGCGGACCGGTTCAGCCGCCGCCATGTCATCGTGATCAGCTTGTTTTCCTGGTCCGTCGTCACTTGGATGACCGGGCACGTCGACACCTACCACGGACTCGTCGCGACCCGCGCCCTCATGGGGATCAGCGAGGCCTTTTACATCCCCGCCGCCCTCGCCCTGATCACCGATTTTCATCTCGGGCGGACCCGGTCCCGCGCCGTTGGGATTCACCAGACCGGTATCTACATAGGGCTCATTCTCGGCGGATACGCCGGCTATGTCGCCGACACGCCCGCCCTCGGCTGGCGCTGGGCCTTCGACGCGGCGGGGATCGTCGGGGTGATCTACGCCGTCCCGCTGCTCTTTTTTCTTCGCAACGCCCCGCGCCGGTCCACCGCAGCGCTCTCTTCCCCTCCGTCTCTCGCCGCCGTCGGGGAATTGCTGCGGAATCGCAATTTCATCCTTCTGGTCGTCTATTTCACCCTCCCCGCCATCGCCGGATGGGTCATCAAGGACTGGATGCCGGTGATCCTGAAAAACCAGTTCCACCTCTCGCAGGGGGAGGCGGGAAAAATCGCGGTGTTGTATGTGCAGATCGCCTCCATCGCCGGCGCCATCGTCGGCGGAGTCCTCGCGGATCGCTGGATGCGGCGGAGTGGGAGAGGGCGCATCTACGTCAGCGCCCTCGGAATGCTGTTGTTTTTGCCCGCCCTCTTCGGTTTGGGAAATCCCGGGACGGTCCTGTTCGCGATCCTGTTTCTGATTCTCTTCGGGATCGGCTGGGGATTTTTCGACAGCAACAACATGCCCATCCTCAGTCAGATCACCCGTCCCGAACTGCGGGGGACGGGCTACGGACTGATGAATCTCGTGAGCATCTCCTGCGGCGGATTCGGCGATTGGGGATTCGGTGCCCTCCAGGATCGCGGCGTCTCGCTGAGTGTCATCTTCGGTTGTTTCACCGGCATCGCCCTGCTCTCTCTTGTCGTGGTGCTGATGATACGACCCTCGCAAAACCACGAGTAACGCTCCGACAAATCCCGGATCCGGGAGCGCCTCACTCACCCATGAGATTTTCCACGAGGATGCTCTGCACTACGGAAAAAAGTTCGTACTGGGCGAAAAGCAGCATGCGCTCCTCGTCCATGGAACCCGTCCCGAGGCTGCGGATCAGCGTGCGTTCCTCCGCGTCGGCGAGGTCGTATTCCTCGTGCATGAGGAGGCGGGCCTGATTGAGGGTGCTGTACCAGGGCTCGGTATGGTCGTGCGGAACTTCGACCCGGTAGAGCTGTTGCCGGGGCATCGCGTAGCCCGCTTCTTCCCATCCGTCTCCGTTGCCATCGGACGGGTCTCTCTCCTCGAGGGGAATGGCTCGCGCGTTTTTGAGATCCTTTTCCACGGTGAAGCGGGCCTGGGCGAACGATTCCTCCAGCTCGGGCCGGATCAGCTCCTCCCAGTCTTCGACCTGTGCGAGGGTGCTCTCGTCGGCGATGACCTCCTCCGAGAGGGGGGAGGGGAAAAGGCGCTCCCTCGCCTTGTCGCCGAAACGGGTCCCCGCCGCGATCTCCGGGAGATCGCGGATGAGATGCCACTCCGTCGGGGAGAGGGCGTCGAGCACCCAAACGTCTTCTGTCAGGATAAATCGCATGAGGGGAGGGGAACGGTTCAGGTTGCCTGATTAGTTTCGCACGCTGAATGGCGAACGATACAAAGGAGAAGCCGAGCCGCCACTAAAATAGCCCGTTTTCGCCTCTCTTTCCGAGAAGTCTCGCCATCCGCATCAAGCCGCAACTTTGAAAATAAGCGCAAATTTACAATTCGTGATTGCGAAATTAGAAAAAGATGCGAACCTTGGGGACTAAATTTTATCTTAGGAGCGGCTTGCGAGTCTGGTAATTACAAAATTTATAATTAATCCAGTTGCATAAACCTCTTGGATAGGGTTAAATTACCATCACTTCCATATTTATCAAAATCGCAAGGAGGTAACATCATGCAAATTACAGAAGACAAAACAATCGAGGTCGAGCAAAACGCGGACCGTCTGGCGGACTTCATCATGTTCGCCCAGCGTTCGTTTCTACTCGACCTGTCGAAGGAGCTGAACAAGGGCAACATTTCCTACGCTCAGTTTTTCCTCCTCGGTTACCTCGCCAACGAGGACTACCTGACGATGACCGACATCTCCAAAAAGATGGGGCATTCGACGGCAGCCGCGACCGGCCTCGTGGATCGGCTGGAGAAGCTCGGCTACGTCCAGCGCCTCCACGCCGCGGATGATCGCCGCAAAGTGATGGTCCAGATCACCCGCAAGGGGATCGAAATGGTCAGCCGCCTCCGCAACCTGATCGCCGACAGCATCTCCGTGGTGATGGCCGCTCAGGAAAACGGGGAGGACGAATCCGTCCAGCCCGTCTACTCGCAACTGAGAGAATTCATCGCGGCCCGCTGAGCCCTTCCCGCCACGCCTTTCCGGCGGAGCGCTCCCTTGGCTTCGCCACACACGAAACACAACTGTCAGGCTGACCGGAACCACACAAACTTTCTTCCAAGCGATTTTGAAAAACGCTCCCGCCACACACGGGAGCGTTTTTTTGTACCCGCCAGAAAAGGCGTTCTCTCAGGGAGCATCCCGGAGAGGAAGTGCTTGAAAAGTCCTGAAAAGTATCACATCTTTGTGATGCTATGAAAACGGCCACCGTTCGTGATCTCCGCTACGACTTCCCCAAGATCGAGGCCTGGCTCGCCGGGGGAGAGGACATCGTTATCACCAAACACGCCAAGCCGATCGCGCGGCTTTCTGCGGACGTTTCCGGCAGCAAACCGATGCCTCCGCATCCCGACTATGCGGAGCGTCGCAAAAAAACCTGGGGCGACCGTATTTTCACCCAAGAGGAAGTGGAGGAAATGCGGGCATTTGAGACGGGTGAGCCATGAGCCTCCATTACCCGGATACGAGCTTCCTCTGTGCGAGCTATCGGACGCAGGAGCAGTCCCCCGAGGCGGATGCCTTTCGGCAAGGGATGGACGGGCCGCTCTATTTTACCTCCCTCCTGGAGTTCGAGTTTCGGCAGGCGATCGAGCTTCAGGTCTGGCTCCACGGCAACGACCGGACGAGGGGATACTCCCGGGGCGAAGCGGACCGCATGATCGCCGATTGGGAGTCCGATGTCGCTCTCGGGCTGAACCGGCTCCTTCCCTTTGACATGGATGCGGTGCTGCGATTGTCGTTCGTTTACTCGCAGCAGCGCACCGCACATGGCGGTCATCGCAGCCTCGATATCTTCCACGTCGCCACCGCCGTGCAGGTGGGGGCCACGCATTTCCTCTCTTTCGACGGACGCCAGCGCGACCTCGCCCGCCACGCCGGGCTTGCGGTGCCGCTTTGACGGGACGTTCCCGCCACCATGGATCTTGACGAAACTGCGCCGATTGGAGAAACTGGCGTCTGTGATGGGTGCGTGGTCGATCAGATTGTTTCCGGTGTCTTTGGTTCTGTGGGCGGCGGGATCCGCGACCACCGCATCGGGGGCGGGGATCGATTTTGAAAAAGACATCCGCCCCATTCTGGCCGAGAAATGCACCCTCTGTCACGGACCCGACGAGTCGAAGGCGGGTCTCCGCCTCACCGGGATCGAACACGCCACGAAGGTGCTGGAGTCCGGGCGGCGCGGGATCGTCCCGGGCGAACCCGAGGCCTCCGAGATTCTCCAGCGCGTCCGCGCGAGCGATCCCGACGAAACCATGCCGCCTCCGGGCAAGGGCGAACCTCTCACCGCCGCCGAACAGGCCAAGCTGGAACAATGGATCGCGGGCGGCGCGGTCTGGCCGAAACACTGGGCCTACGCGAAGCTCGCCCCGCCCCGTGTTCCGGCCGTCCCGGATGCCCTGTATCTGACGCATCCCATCGATGCTTTCGTTTTTTCCCGGCTCGCCCGGGAGGGAATCGCCCCCTCGCCCGAAGCCGACGACATCACCCTGATCCGCCGCTTTTTCTACGACCTCGCCGGTCTCCCTCCGACACTGGAGCAGGTCGAGATCTACCGGTCGGCGCTCGCGGCGGACCGGGAGACGGGCTTGGCGCGACTCGTGGACGATCTCCTCGCGAGTCCGGCTTTCGGGGAACGCTGGGCGAGGCACTGGCTCGACCGGGCTCGATTCGCCGACAGCGATGGTTTTGAGAAAGACAATCATCGCCCCGACGCCTGGCGCTACCGCGACTGGGTCATCGACGTGATCCAGACGGACATGCCGGTCGATCGCTTCACCATTGAGCAACTCGCCGGCGACCTCCTCGAAAACGCCACGCCCGAACAAGTCCTCGCGACCGCCTTTCACCGCCAGACCATGACCAATACCGAAGGCGGTGTCGACAAAGAGGAATGGCGGGTCGCAGCGGTGATGGACCGGGTCGAGACCATGGGCGCGGTTTGGATGGGCCTCACCCTTACCTGCGCGCGCTGCCACACCCACAAATACGACGAGATCACCCACGCCGAATACTACCGGCTTTTCGCCTATTTCAACAACGGCGATGAGACAACGACCACGGTCCGCGAGTCCGACGAGGCCTGGGCCCGTTATGAAAAAGCGCTCGCCGCCCATACCGAAATCGCGAGAGAACGGGAAGCGGAAATCGCCGCGGCCCGCGAGGAGTTGCAAGGGCGGATCGGCGACTGGGAGCGGCGTCTCGGGGAATGGCTCGGGCGGGCCGAGGCGGTCGCCGAGCCGGAGCGTACGCCCGTCGCGGTGGAGGGGTTCGCGGCACCCAAAGGAGTGCGCTTCGCCCTCGCAGCCGATCAATCCGTTCTCATCGGAGGTGCCAACCCGGCCTCCGCCACCTATACGATCACCGCGAAGCTTCCTCCCGGCAGGATCACCGGCCTGCGTCTCGAGGTGCTCCCGGATCCGAGCCTTCCGCAGAGTGGCCCGGGCCGGGCGAAACACGGGAACTTCGTGCTCAATCGAGTGAATTTGTCCGTCAAAGGCCATTCCCGGAATCCGATTCGCTTCGGAGACGTCGCGGCGGACCACGAGCAGGACGGCTGGGCCGCGGGGGGAATCCTCGACGACAAGGTGAGCGCTGGACGCCAAGGCACCGGTTGGGCGGTCGGCGGCGGGATCGGAAAAGCGCACTTCGTCGATCTGGGTTTCGTGGAACCCATCGAGAACGAAGAAGCGACGGAGTTCACCCTGGAACTCGTCCAGAACTACGGCGGGCAGCACACCATCGGGCGTTTCCGTCTCTCGGCGATGACCACGCCCACCGTGCTCGCAATGCCACCGCCGGTGCGCCTCGCCCTCGCCACCCCGGCGGAAGGCCGGACGCCCGACATGGAGACCGCGATCCTGCGTCATGTCGAGCGGCTCGACGACCTCACCCGGCCGCTCCTCGCGCAACAGGCCGCCCACGAGGCGAAACGCCCCCTCGCTCCGGAAATGGACGTGCGGGTCCTCACCGAGCGACAATCGGATCGCCGTGCCACGCATATTTTGAAACGCGGCGAGTTCAAGGAGCAGCTCGCCGAAGTGCGTCCGGGGACCCTCGCGGTGCTGCCGCCGGTCCGTCACCGGGGAGAGCGGGGGGACCGCCTTGATCTGGCCCGCTGGCTCGTCGGCGGGGAGAATCCGCTCCCGCCCCGCGTCCTCGTCAATGACATCTGGGCGCAGCTTTTCGGCGTGGGGCTCGTGCCCACGCCGGATGATTTCGGGGTGCGTGGCGACCGTCCCTCCCATCCCGAATTGCTCGAATGGCTGGCCACCGAATTCCTTCGCCAAGGCTGGTCGCGCAAGGCGCTGATCCGCACCATCGTGCTCTCGCGGACCTATCGGCAGGCCTCCGACCACCGTCCCGAACTCCTCGATCGCGACCCCAAAAACCGGCTCCTCGCCCGCCAAAACTGTTTCCGCGTCGAAGCCGAAATCATCCGCGATCTCACCCTCGCCGCCTCCGGTCTGCTCTCGCGAAAGGTGGGCGGCCCCAGTGTTTTTCCTCCCATCCCCGACGGCGTCGCCGATGTCAATTACAACTCCGCTTTCAAATGGGTCCCCAGCGAGGGCGCGGACCGCTACCGCCGCGGCCTCTACACCTACTTCAAACGAACCGCGCCGCATCCCGCCCTGATCACCTTCGACTGCCCCGACTCCAACGTCACGAACCTGCAAAGAGCCCGCTCCAACACCCCTCTCGCCGCGCTCATCACCCTCAACGGCGAGAGTTTCGTCGAGGCCGCCCAGGCCCTCGCCCGGCGGGTCCTCATGGAAAAACCGGACGGAGGAGACGGCGCGCGAATCGAGCACGCCTTCCGCCTATGCCTCTCCCGGGCACCCGCTCCCTCCGAGCGGGACAGGCTCGTGCGATTGCTGCGCGAGGCTCGCGCCTGGTACCTCCAGCGCACCCCGGAGGCGGAGGCGCTGGCCGGCAACGCACTGCCCGACGCGCTCTCCCCCGGCGAGGCCGCCGCTTGGACCGCGACCGTCCGGGTCCTGCTGAACCTCGATGAATTTCTGACCCGGGGATGAAACCCCGCCCGCAACCATGACCGACCATCCCTCCCGCATCCACCGCACCCGGCGCGAGTTCCTCACCACCTCGGCGAGCGGTCTCGGCGGCATCGCACTCGGTTCCCTGCTCTCCGACGACGGACTCCTCTGTGCCTCTTCGGCCGCCGATCCAGATGCGTACGCCGAGGCGGCGGCGCACCGCGAGGCCAAAGCCAAGGCCTGCATTTTCATCTTCATGGAGGGAGCGCCCTCGCAGCTCGATCTCTTCACGCCCAAGCCGAAGCTGAACGAAATGCACGGCCAGAGCCTGCCCCAATCCATCCTCGACAAAGCCCGGTTCGCCTTCATCCAGCCTGACACGGCCACCCTGATGGGCTCGCCTCGCACCTGGAAAAAATACGGCCAATGCGGGATGGAGTTCTCCGATTTGCTTCCCCACCTCGGGAGCTGCGCCGACGACCTGCTGATGGTCCGCTCCCTCCACAGCGAGGAGTTCAACCACCATCCCGGCCAGCTTCTCATGCAGTGCGGGGTCTCGCGCTTCGGGATGCCGTCGATGGGATCGTGGATCACCTACGGCCTCGGGTCCGCCTCGCGCAATCTCCCCGGCTACGTCGTCCTCCACGCCGGGCGGGGCGGTTCGGGCGGATCGACCCTGTGGACCTCGGGGTTTCTGTCCACCCGATACGCGGGCGTGCCCTTCCGGAACAAAGGCGAACCGGTCCTGAATCTGGCGAATCCCCCGGGACTCTCTCCCGAGATGCAGCGGGCCGGACTCGACGCCCTCCGCGATCTCAACGCGGCGCGCTATCAGGAAGTCCACGATCCCGAGATCGCGAGCCGCATCGCCAGCTACGAACTGGCCAACCGCATGCAGTCCGCGGCACCGGAACTGGTCGATTTGTCAGGCGAATCCAAAGCCACCCTGGAGAGCTACGGCGTGGATCGACCCGAACCACCCGGGAGCGGTTTTCGCGGCACCCTGCCGGGACTGCGGACCTACGACACCTTCGCCCGCAACTGTCTCCTCGCCCGCCGCATGGTCGAGCGCGGGGTGCGTTTCATCAACATCATTCACGCGAGCTGGGACCAGCATTCCGAACTGGACAAAAACCTCGCCTACAACGCCGGGGCGGTTGATCAGCCCATCGCCGCGCTGATCCAGGATCTCAAACAGCGCGGTCTCCTCGATTCCACCCTCGTCGTGTGGGGCTCCGAGTTCGGGCGCACTCCCCTCGGCGAGAACCGTCCCGGTCGCAATTCCAACACCGGACGGGACCACCATCCCAACGCCTTCACCATGCTGATGGCCGGCGGCGGGATGAAAGGCGGTCACATCTACGGCGCCACGGACGAGATCGGCTGGTTCGCCACCGAGAATCCGGTGCATATCAATGACCTCCACGCCACGATCCTGCATCAGTTCGGGCTCGATCATTTGAAGCTGAACTACCGCTTCCAGGGCCGGGATTTCCGCCTCACCGATGTCGGCGGCCAGGTGATCCACGACTGGATCGCGTAAGCTCCCGTTTGAGAACGCGCGGGATCATACCCTGTTGGCTGCGCCGTTCCACCCTGTTGTCTCGACGGTTTCCGCGGCGGTCGGCGAGAGCATTTCCCGGAAATCGTCCCAGTCGGGCATCTGCTCGTTGGGCGGCCAGAAAAGGGACGCGCGGATCGCGGCGATGACTCC
>JAAYAT010000016.1 GCA_012719225.1 Verrucomicrobiaceae bacterium | reverse complement strand
TTTGGTGTTTCTCTCCCGCCAAGCTGGGCGCTAGCAGCCTGTCGGACTTATCCTCTCCGGCTGTGGAAAACGGGGCTCCGGCCCAAATTTCCCTTCGTTCTCGTCATTTGTGTTCCCGCAAACTCCTCGAACTCATGAAAATTTTGTCTCGGATCCCGCTTCCCTCGCACGAATGTTCTAAGTCCGACAGGCTGCTAGAAAAGCGCCCCTCCTTGGGGCAAAACGTGGTTCGTGCGCCAGCCAAGGAACGGGGCTTTTTTAGCCCCGACGGAGCCTATCGGGCGGGGTAAGGGCATCCAAACACCGTTGATTCCCCGACCCACGCCAGCCAAAAGGAGCGCGGGTTTTCCAACCTGCGGCAAAGCCCATCCGGCAGAGCCGCTACACTGCTAAACAGCTACAAGCTAAACCGCTAAAAACCCTTCCCGTCCCTCGATCATGTCCGAAGATTTCTTTGCCAAGCCGCCCGGAATCTGATTCCGTTTCTCAGGTCTTGAATCACTTGCTCCTTTTCGCAAGTTTCCTCCACTTCCCGTTCTCCCTCACCATGAAACGCCTCCTCCTCCTCGCCCCCGCCTGTCTCGTCCTCACGGCCTTTGCCTTTGCCGCGACCTTGTCCGCCGAGGAAGGCGTCGCCGACCTCCAGATCGGCGATCCCGCGCCCGATTTCTCCCTGCCAGGTATCGACGACAAGACCCATACCCTCGCCGACTTCAAGGACGGCAAGGTCCTGGTGATCTTTTTCACCTCCAACCACTGCCCCACCTCGCACGGTGCGGCGGACCGCATCAAGAGCTTCCTCGACGACTACCGCCCCAAGGGCATGACCTTCGTCGCGATCAACCCGAACCATCCCGAGGGGCTCAGCATCGACGAACTAGGCTACTCGAAATACAACGACGGCTTCGAGGACATGAAACTCTACGCCGCCGACGAGGGCTTCGACTTCCCCTACCTCTACGACGGCGAGACCCAGGCCGTCGCCAAGGCCTACGGCTGCCTCGCCACTCCGCACGTCTTCATCTTCGACGCCGAGCGCAAGCTGCGCTACAAGGGGCGCTTCGACGACTCCCGCTTCGGCGGCGACGACTCCACCGTGAAGTCGCCCGACGCCCGCAACGCGGTCGAGGCCCTTCTCGCCGGGAAGCCCGTTCCGGTGGAGGTCACCAAAGCCATGGGTTGCTCCACCAAATGGCGCAGCAAGAAAACCGCCGTGGCCGAGAAGATGGCGAAGTGGGACGCCACCCCCGTCGAGGTCGAGACCATCGATGCCGCCGGCGTCGCCGCCCTGCGGAAGAACGGCAGCAAAAAAGTCCGGCTCATCAACGTCTGGGCGACCTGGTGCGCCCCTTGTGTCAAAGAATTTCCCGAACTCGTCGAGACCTCGCGGAAGTTCGGTTCGCGCGACTTCGAATTCATCAGCATCAGCGCCGACGATCCGTCCGACCCCGCCCCGGTGAAAGCCTTCCTCGACAAACAAAACGCCGGCCTCTCCTCCCGTTTGAAAAAATCCGTCGAGGCCGAGGGGCGCAAGACCAACAGCTACCTCTACAGCGGAGCGGACATCGACGGACTGATGAAAGCCCTCGATCCCGAATGGCCCGGTGCCATTCCCCACACCGTTCTCATCGACACCGATGGAACCATCCTCTGGCGTCACAACGGCCTCGTCGACGGGGAACAACTCCGCGCCACCATCCTCGGGCATCTGGGGAACTACTACAAACGCTGAGCC
>JAAYAT010000186.1 GCA_012719225.1 Verrucomicrobiaceae bacterium | reverse complement strand
TTTGTTTCCTATAGTAATAGACCATGTCCACGAAGAGTCTTCGTTATTGGCCAGGGCGTTTATCTCCACAGACACACCCTCGACATCTTCGCTATCATCAAATAACAGCGACAAACCTGTAGAGCTATTCTCGAACTTAACATTACCCCAACGCCGGGAGGCGTCAAGAGCGATTACCCCGCCTTCAGACGGCGAAAACATTTCTACGGAGAAAAGTGGCGCGGCACTAGCATCTGTTAATTCTCGGTTCGTTTTCAAGTCGAACAAGCTAACAAGTTCCGCACCTGATTCTTGCACATCCAAGACGATTCCCAAGTCTCCGCTTTTAGCAAATTGCCACGTTGCGGGAATTTCCGTAATCCCTTGATAATGCACCAATTCGCGTACCCAGGAGGCCGATGCAACATCCTTTGCTTGCGCACTGGATAGGAGAGAACTGATATTTAAATCATTATCATTCGGCACCACTTTAGCGTTAGATTCTGCAAACCTCGATGACACAATCTTTGATGCCCGGTTTAGCTCGGAAGAAAGTTGGGAGGTGGAGCTATATGTCGAGGCCCACAGCCATGCTGATAAGCGTCTCTGATTTCCGTCCCAGACTTGATTGACAGACGGTTCCCTTGGGCGGATATAATTACCAAATCCACTAACGCCATCGTAGATCGTAACGCCGTCGCGAATCATGGCTACCGCGTCCTTGTCGGAGGTTAACGCAGCCCATCCGGTAGTACTAGGGGTCCTTTCATTATTATCCACTAAAGGCCTTGGAGCCTTCATGCCATTAGAGAGGAATCCGGAGAAGTACTTTTCCTTAAAGTTCCACTCCATGAAATGAGTTCCATCCCACAAGAATCCCGTGGACGCGCTTTGGTGGAGATCCACATAAACTAATGGCGAGTTCTTGAAAAAGTACCAATCGTATGTCGCCTTCGGCAGTTCCCCCAGTTCCGGCGGTTCTGCAACTTCCGTTCCGAGGTAGTGCGCCTGACCACGAATAATAGTTGCAACAGGGCCGTCGGAGAGAAGTTGTAAAGTCCCGTTACCTTTCCTATACAAACGATAACTAGACAATTTCTTGCTATGCAGCCGATCTTCCCAAGTATATTTGGTGTAGAGTGTTTCTGAGTCCGTCATTTGGAGCTTTGTAGGAAAGATGCCTCGCTCAGCGGAAAACTCCCACGTCGCACCTTTTGTCGATGCGACCGCAATATCATCTTTGCTAACTATAGGCTGGGGCGCAGGAGTTAATTCCAAGACCCCCTTGAGCTGTTGCTTTGATGGGGCCGATATCAACAGCATCGCTTGATGATTTTCATCGAAATGGGGTTCAAGAACTATCTGTGCTGGATACGTTTTTTTTCCATCGCGGAAGACAGCATCAAAGCGATTGCCTTCGCTCTGTATCTTGTTCTTCAACGACACAAGGGAGACTTGCCCAAAGAAAATGCCATCCTGGGGGATTTGACTCACTTCGAGATTTACCGACAGTGTAGGCTGGGCAAAGGTATGTGTAACAAAGATTGATAAAAATGCTGTAAAAAATATAAACCGCGACATGCTTAATTTCATTCTGTATTCGCCCTTAAAAGGGGGGGTAAATCTTGTTCTGTAAAAGTGCTTCGTCCTTGCCGCGCTCCCCCGGAGGGGAACCCGGTGCCCGGTGCCCGGTGCCGATGGGTGGGCCAGGGTGGTTTCCCGCTGGGGTGTAGCCAAAGACATCAAACCCGCATCCCAGACATGACCAACCCGAACAATCCTGACCTTCTCAACACCGTTTTGCAACTTTTTACCACCCAGAGTCCTGCGAAACCGCACCGTGAACCTCGTCAGGCTCTCGCCAGCAGAATGTGTCTAAGGCGATTGAGACGGACGCGGCAGCAGGGTTTCCCCATGCCGCGTCAGGTCCGCATCGAATAGGAGGGCTCCGAGATGCCCCGGATCGACCAGCTTTTCTACGCTACGGCATCGCCCACGGGATCCATCCGGCTCGCAGCACCGCGAGGAGGACGGTAATGATGACGGCGGCGAAGAGGGTAGAATAAAGCACCGCAGCGGCGGCGAAACGATGGTCGGCCTTGAACTCATGGGCGAGCAGGGCGGTGTTCACCGCAGTGGGGGCGGCAGCGCCTACAATGAGAATGGCGGCGATTTCCCCCTCGAATTCGAAAAGTCGGGTCAACCCCGCCGCCACGATAGGCCCTCCAATGAGACGGATAAAAAGCGTGATTCCGAGCGTACCGCGGGGAGTGGGCGGCCGGGTCTTGGACAGTTGCACCCCGAGGGTGAGGAGGGCAAAAGCAACGAGTCCGTCGGCGAGGTAGCTCAGCGGCGCCCAGAGGAAGGCGACCTCCTCAAGAGGATTGTCCATCGCGCGGAGAATCAGGGCAATAAGGATGGCGTAGGGAGAGGGTTGTCTAAGGATGGGGAGAAACCAGCCCTTGCGTTCATTGCTGCCGGCGTTGGCGAGGAAGATGCCGAGAGAAAAACTGGTCAGGTTCATCGTCGCGAGGACAAAAACCTGCACGACCGCGCCCAATTCGGAAAAGGCGAGACTCATCAGGGGAATACCCCAGTTCCCCGAATTGTAGATCATCGTGCTCAGTTTCATCGCGTAGCGCTCGCCGGGAGGTAGGCGGCGGATTGCGCACACGATCCAACTGATCGCGCCCATGGAGAGAATCACCGAGACAGTGAAGGCGACCACGCGCAATCCGATGACTCCGGCGAGATCGGAGGTGGATAGCCTTACGAGGATGAAGGCGGGGACGAAGAGATAGAGATTGAGTTTGACGAGGGTCTTCAGGTCCAAGCCGAAGAGCCGGTCGAGACCCACTCCCAATCCGATGAGGACAAGAATGGGGAGGCAGACCTCGACGAAAATCTGAATAAACATCGCGATCAATCATCCCAATCGAACGGCGAGCGGCAACTGGAAAGGCATCTTCTTCCCGGTTTCGGGTCAGGGCGTCTTGAGAATGTATGCGATGAGGTCGGCCATCTCGTCCACGGTCAGAGTCGCTTCGAGGCCCTCAGGCATGAGCGATTGGCCGAGGCCCTTCATCGAGGCGACCTCGCTTCGGGGAAAGGTTCGGTCGATCCCTCCAGGCTGCCGCAGGCTCACTTCGTCCGAATTTTCGGTGACGATAAATCCGGTGGCGGGCGGTCCCGAGGTAAACTCAAACGTGTAGGCCTGATATTGTGGGGCGACTTCCCGGTTCGGATCGAGGATATTTCCGAGGAGGGTCTCGGCACCGGCGGCGGCAAAGCTCTCGAGCGGCGGCCCGAGGCTGATCCCGAGTCCTTCATAGGAGACATGACAGGCGATGCAGGCCTTGGCGAAAGCGGCCTTGCCTTTTTCCGGGTCGCCCTTTTTCGCTAAAGCCGGTTGATAGGCGGCGATCACATCGGATCGCGAGACGACCGGCGGTAGAATTTCGGCAGCGAGATTTTGAACGCCGGTGTCGGCGTGGCGGCGGAGATTTTCGATGAGGCTGGCGGGCGCGTCGGCGAGATCGATAGTCCCCTCGCGAATCGCGTTGAGAAAAGCGGTCGAACTTTTGGCATTTGCCAGGATCCTGCCGCCCAGTTCATCGCGGGCGGATCGCAGCGAGGCAAAACGAGCGATGAGAAAGTCCAGATCGGTAATCGCCCCGACGAGAGCTACGGCAAGAGCCGGTTCGGTTTCTTCTTCGAGGAGGACCGAACGGAAGAGTTCCTGCGTCTCTTTCCCGGGGAGGAGCGAGAGCAACTCTACCGCGGTGATTTGCGCGGTGGTGGGAGACGATGGGTTAGTCAGGATTTGCGAAGCCTTTCCGGTGAGTTCCTGCCAACGCTCGTCGCGTGCGAAGGAGCGCCAGTCGCCGCGCGCCCGGGTCATGCCCTGACGCAGGTTCGTGAGCAGGTCGACGGTGGCGGAGTCGGGCTCGTTTTTGGAGACGGTCCCGGCGATGGTGGAGAGCAGGGAGGCGTCGCCGCTGCGTCCGATCATCCCGGCGAGGCGGGCGCGGAAGGCGTCAGGAGCGTCGCTCGAGATTTCCCAAGCAGCGGCGAGATCGGCGGGGGTGCGGAGGGAATTGAGAATCGCGGCCTCCATCCAGGGATCCCCCGCGCTGGATTTGATCGCATCGAGAAGAGGTGTCTCCGAGGCGAGAGCGGCAGGGAAGGGTTCATGTGGCGCCATCGGGGCCACCGGCTTGCCCCGTTCGTAGAGGAGGCGGCGTGCGGTGGTGCGGTGCCAGTCGTTTTGGTGTTCCGTCAATTCCGCAAGGTCCTCGTCAGAGAGAGCCCCGAGGTCGGGAATGGCAGGGGAGACAAATCCCTCCGGCGCGATGCGATAGATGCGCCCCCGGTCATTGCCGCTGTTGAGGTCGAGGTGTTTTTTGATCGGCTCGGGGAGGGACCAGGGATGCTCGATGACCTCGCGGTACATGTCGGTGACGTAGAGGCAGCCGTCGGGTCCGGTGGTGATGCTGGTGGGACGGAACCAATAGTCGGTGCTGCGGAGGAACTCGGTGGTTTCCTCGGGATCGGGTCGGGTGCCGACGGGTTGGACCGAATCCGCCGGGGTGCTCATGACCTTGCGATGGATGAGGTTGCTCCCGACATCGCCGATGAAGGCGTTGTCGCGGAACTCCGGCGGGAAGGCGTCGCCCCAGTACATGTGGATGCCCGAGGCGGCCACGAGGAAACCCGAGACACGTCCGCCGCCCTCGACGATGCCCTTGACCACCCCGGCGACCCGCCAGCGGGTCCGCACGATGCGCCAGGGTTCGTCGGGACTGATGCGGTGGACCGTCGGCGCGGGGCCGTCGGCGGCCGCGTTGACGAGGGGGGCGGGCAGGCTGAACCAGGAGTTCGGCTTGGCCTGCTGGCGCTCGTAGGCGACCCAGATGAGGTGGCGCGAGTTGCTGCAAACAAATCGGCGTCCCAGCGAATCAAAGCTCATCCCATACTGGGCGGTGCCGTTTTCCTGACGGAGGTCCAGCTTTTCGGGATCGAAGGAAAAATCGGAGCCGCGCAGGGAGACCGGTTCAAAAGTGGGGTCGTCGGGGCGGGTCACGGTGCCGCCGTTGGCCGCGGTGGCCCCCCAGATGCGGTTGTCGGGTCCCCAGCGCAGGCTGTTGAAGAGCGCCTGCATGTTCAGCCGGATGTCGTTGCCCCCGCCGAATCCGGTGAAGACGGTGCGTTCCTCGTCGCAGACGCCGTCGCCGTCGGTGTCCTTGAAATAGTAGAGATCGGGGGTCGCCCCGACAAAGACGCCGCCCTTGTAGCATAGGATCGCGCTGGGCCATTTCAGTCCGTCCTTGAAGATCACGCTTTTTTCGAAAACGCCGTCGCCGTCCGCGTTGGTGAGCAGGCGGATCCGGCAGGCGGCGGCCTCGCGCCGTTCGGAGTAGCCGATCATTTCCACGACGTAAGCGCGGCCCT
>JAAYAT010000185.1 GCA_012719225.1 Verrucomicrobiaceae bacterium | reverse complement strand
CGCGTGAGCTACGCTGCCGCGTGGTACGACGGCAGCGGCCGCCAGCTTGCCGACGCCGACTACGGTACCTGTGGCGGCGCTCCCTTCGTTCGCCCGGCCGCTGTCCCTTTGCGCGGCGATCTGGTGTTGGTCAAATCCAGTCGCTACGCGGCGGATGGAGAACCCGCCGCCAGCATCGACCCCATGGGAACGGAAACTCGATGGGAGAACGATGCCCTGGCGCGGCAAATCCGCCTGATTGAGAACTACCGCTCCGATGTTCCCGAAGACGGCTGCGAGGCTCCCCACGACGCCAACCGCACCACCGAATATCGCTACAGTGCGGACGGGCAACTCGAATACCTCATTCTGATCAATTCCGTCACCGGCGACCAGGTGACCCATTGGGTTTACGGGACGACGCTGGAGGACTCGTCCGTGGCGCGGGCGGACCTGCTGCGGGCCAAGATCTACCCGATATGGCCGCCGACGAGCCCGGACCCGAGCCGGGCGACGGAGACGACGGCGTCTACGAGCGCATCGAGTACTGCTACAATCGCTCGGGACAGGTCGTGCGCATGACGGACCCCAACGGGACCATCCACGACTACGACTTCAACCAGCTCGGGCAACCGCTGCACGACCGGGTCACCGTCCTGGCGGCGCACATCGATGGCGCGGTGCGGCGCATCAGTCTGGGTTACAACGAGCGAGGCCGGATGGAAACGGCCAGCTCCCACAGTTCCGCTTTGGTGGGGCATGGAACCGTCCTCAATCAGGTGAAGCGGGCATACGACGGATTCGGCCAGATGGTGGCTGACTGGCAGGAGCATGAGGGAGCTGTCACCGGCGGTTCACCGGTGGTGGGCTACGAGTTCGGGGGCGATGCCCTCAGCAACGCCTCCCGCCTTGTCGGCATGGTCTATCCCAACGGCAGACGTTTGGATTACGGCTACGGAGCTTCCCACGGGATCGACGACCACCTCAGTCGGCTTCAGAGCATCGCGGAGGACGAGGAAGCTCTCGTTGGTTATCATTTCGCGGGCCTTGCCCGCTACGTGCGAATCACCCATCCGGAACCGGGGGTGGAATTGAGCTACCTCACCGCCCCGGGCGAACCGGACGGAGGTTCGGGCGATCCCTATGGCGGCTACGATCGCTTCGGACGGGTGCAGCAGATGCGTTGTAAAAGGGGTCAATGTAAAAGGGGTCAATCGACAACATTTGACAAAACCGCCGAGGCCCGCCTCTACACCCCCAAAGTCCTCGAGGTGCCCAGTGCCGACGGCCTGAAAGTCTACCGCACGCCCGACCACACCATCCGTCAGGTGCTTTCCGCGTCGGTCCTCGCCGATGTGGTCGTGCTCTCGCCAACCAGCTTCCGGGTCGATCTCTATCGCGTCGAAACATCCGCCGACTGGAAACGCGACGAGGCCGGCTTCCTCGTTCCCGAGGGCGATCCCTATCGCAGCCACAGCTTCTCCGACGGGGGACAGGCCGACTCGGGCCAATTCGAGGCCGTGGAGAGCTCCGGTGCCTCGCGCAAGAACCATCTCTATACGTGGGAGGAGTCGGAAAATCGTTGGTCGCTTCGCAGCGGTGGAGAGGAAGCCCTCGCCGAGCGCATTGCGGAAGACTACGACGACGCCACCGCCACTCTCGTCAAAACCTGGAGCAGCGTCGATCCGAAGAGCGGTTCGACCAAAGAAACCGTGCGGATCTTCCGCGACACCTCGAAAGGTCGTCAGCTTCTCTCCACCGAAAAGCTTCTCGACGGCGAACGTCTCTCCCTCGACCACTACGAGTATTTTGACGAGAACGCCGCGCCCGCCGTGCGCGGGTTGCTGAAATCGCGCCACCTCCACGACGGGAGTTGGGAGCGCTTCGCCTACGACGAGCGCGGCCGCCTCGCGCGCAAGTGGAGTCCGTGGAAAGACAGCCCCGTCGACAGCCCCGATGATCGTGTCGTTGAAGAACGCTACGAATACCCTGCCCTGCCCCTCTCTTCGCCCTACTACGATCCCTTTGCGAGGTTCGCGCGCATTGATCGTCTCATCGAGGGCGTCCCCGTGACAACGACCTACCGTATCCAAGGCCGTGACCGCAATGACGGGGGCCGGATCAAGGTCGAAGAGCAGGCCGCCCGCGCCGGAGAGGACTTCGGCGCTCCCGGTGCCCGGCGCACCGAGACGCGCTTTTTTCCGGTAGACGAATTCGAGCCGTCGCTGCGGGTGCTCAAACCGGGCGGGACGCTCTCCAGTCTGGGAGTCTACTCGGAGGATGTGAAAATCCCGCTCTCCGCCTTCGCCGCCGGACTCGGCGATCACAAGATCAACACGGCCCTCTGCCCCGGCGGCAAGGAGCGGATGCGGCGGCTCATGAATGTGGTCGCCTCGGGTCGGCTCGATCTCGGGGTGATGGTCACCCACCAAT
>JAAYAT010000184.1 GCA_012719225.1 Verrucomicrobiaceae bacterium | reverse complement strand
TTTCCTCGACTTCGCGCAGCGCGAGATTCCCCGCCTCCTGGCGGAAAAAACGATCCATCCCTGAACGGGCCAAGCTTCCCCGAAAGGTCGGTCCACGCGGAGAAGTGACGTTTTCGCAACGGAGAAGGGAGGGCGGATTTTTGTTCCAGAGCGTTTATTCTTCTTTCCAAGGCAACGCCCGGGAGGATACCGTCGTATAGCAAGGATAAGCTCGGCCCGACGCCCTATGGAAGTGCTTTTTCTCACCACTCTTTTTAGTGTTGTTTTCGCGATTTTCTTCCTCGCTCTTTTTTTCCGGAGCCGGCAAGATGGGCGTTCCTGTTCCGATCAGGACGCCCTCCTCCCTTTCCGGGATGAACCGAATCCGTTGCACCCCTTGTCTCCCCCTCAATCCTCTGTCCCACCCCAACGCCAGCCCTCCGATCATGAGTCCTGACACCGCCACGCAAAACAAGACGACGATACAGTTCGACGACCGCACTCCGCGGTGGTTCATGATCGCCTCGATCACCTGGGGCCTCGTGGCGATGCTGGTGGGGATCATCGCCGCCTTCCAGTTGAACTTCTGGCAGATGAACGGGAAGGTTTTCGAGTGGCTCACCTTCGGTTGGTTCCGCTCGGAGGGCGTGGAATACCTCACTTTCGGCCGTCTCCGGCCCTTGCACACCAACGCCGCGATTTTTGCTTTCGTCGGGAACATGATGTTTTCCGGCATTTATTATTCGACCCAGCGGCTCTGCAACGCCCGCACCTGGTCGGATCTGCTCTCGAAAATCCATTTCTGGGGCTGGCAGCTCGTCATCGTTTTCGCGGCGATCTCCCTGCCCGCCGGACTCACCCGGGGCATGGAATACGCCGAGCTGATCTGGCCGATCAACCTCCTCGTGGTGATCGTGTGGGTCATTTTCGGAGTAAACTTTTTCATGACCCTGAAGGTCCGCCGCGAGCGTTCCCTCTATGTCGCGCTGTGGTTCTACATCGCCACGATCATCACGGTGGCGATGCTCTACATCATCAACCACCTCCAGATCCCGACGAGTTGGCTGCACGCCTATCCCATCTTCGGCGGAGTCCAGGGAGCTCTGGTGCAGTGGTGGTACGGGCATAACGCGGTCGCGTTTTTCCTGACCACACCCATTCTCGGGATCATGTATTATTACCTGCCGAAAGCGGCGGGTCGCCCCGTCTATTCCTACCGCCTCTCCATTGTTCACTTCTGGTCGCTCGTTTTCATCTATATCTGGGCGGGTCCCCACCACCTCCTCCACACCTCCCTGCCGACCTGGCTCCAGTATCTCGGGGTGTTCTTCAGCCTCATGCTCTGGGCGCCGTCCTGGGGTGGGATGATCAACGGACTGCTCACCCTGCGCGGTGCCTGGGACAAGGTCCGGACGGATCCGGTGATCAAGTTCTTCGTGGTCGGGATCACTTTTTACGGCATGGCCACTTTCGAGGGGCCGCTCCTCTCGATCCGTTCCGTCAGCGCTCTGGCCCACTACACGGACTGGATCGTGGGTCACGTCCACAGCGGCACCCTGGGCTGGAACGGGTTCATGGCCGCGGGCATGTTCTACTGGCTCGCCCCGCGCCTCTGGGGGACCAAACTCTGGTCCGTCAAGCTCGCCAACACGCACTTCTGGATCGGGCTCGTCGGCATCCTCCTCTACGTGGCTTCGCTCTGGTTCGCGGGCGTCATCCAGGGGCTCATGCTCAACGAGACCGATGCCAGCGGCACCCGCCTCGTCAACGAGTTCGTCCAGACCGTGGACAAAATCCATCTGCTCATGCTGACCCGCGCGATCGGCGGGGTCTTTTACCTGACCGGTTTCATCCTGCTCGCGGTGAATATCTGGAAAACCGCCCAATCCGGAGCGCCGGTCGACGAAACCCGCGAGGTGTTTGAAGACCCGGCTCTGGCGAAAGACGGCATGACCTGGTCGGCGGCCTTCCGCAACGATCCCGTCGCCTACACTTTCTGGTGCATCTTCTTCGCCGTTCTCTGGTTTTTCCTCCCGCCCGGAGCGAGCCACATGGCCCTCTTCGCGATGCTCGGCTTCGCCGTCCTCGCCGTCTATCGCGGCAGACGCGACTCCGCCGGTTGGTCGCGCTGGTACGACGAGCTTTCGGAAAACTACCTGCCCTTCACCGTGCTGGTGATCATCGCCGTGGCGATCGGCGGCCTCGTCCAGATCGTGCCCACGGTCACCGTGAACCGGGCCATGAACGTGGAGGACCGCCTCCAGAAGCTCTACACCCCGCTCGAACTCGCCGGACGGGATCTCTACGTCTCGGAGGGTTGCTACAACTGCCACTCGCAGATGATCCGGACTCTCGTGCCCGACGTGCTGCGCTACGGAGACTACTCGCGCCTCGGCGAGTCGATCTACGATCATCCCTTCCAGTGGGGATCGAAACGCACCGGTCCCGACCTTGCGAGGGAAGGCGGATTGCGGGGGGATTCCTGGCATTACCTGCACATGCTCAACCCGCGCGCCATGAACCCGCAGTCGCGGATGCCGAACTACCCCTGGCTCTTTGAGAAAAAGACCGACTTCAAAAGTCTCCCCGGCCGCATCGCCGTGCAGCAGCGCATCGGGGTGCCGTATCCCATCATGAGCCCCGAGGAGATCGAGCAGAACGCGCGCGAACAGGCGCTCGCGATCGCCGCCCGCCTCGTCGACGACAAGGTGAAAATCCCCGTCGCCCGCGGTGTCGAAGAACCCGCCGACGCCGTCGCGGCGCGCGACCATCTCGCGGGCAAACAAATCGTCGCCCTCATCGCCTACCTGCAGAAGCTCGGGGCCCACGACATCGTCGAGCCGTCGGCCGAACCCGCCCCGGTGAGACCCCGCGCCATCAAGCCGGGCCTTCCCGACGGCTTCCGCCTCGCTCCGCCGGCGGAGTCCACCGACGCGACCCCGCCCGAAAGCACCACCACCGCACAGAACTGAGTTCCCCACCTTATCCTTTTCACCTTTCACCTTTCACCGCGGCCGAAGGCCGCCCGAAGCCATGTTTCAGCGCGTCATCCTCGAATCCTGGCACGACTACGTGCCCTACATCTGTTTCGCCCTCATCGGCGGCTCCTTCCTCGCCATTGTCATTCGCGCGGCTTTCATGAAGCCGGAGGAAGTGGGTCGCCTCGCCGCGATGCCCCTGATCGGCGACGAGGAGCTGGAGAAAAAAAGAAAAGCCAACCCCGACGAAGATTCCGTCCGATGAAATCAAACCGCCCTACCGAACCCGAATCCGAAGTCGCCATCCGGGAGCACGTCTTCGACGGCATCGAGGAATACGACAACAATCTGCCGAACTGGTGGCTCTTCACCTTTTACGCCGCCATCGTCATTTTCATCGTCGGCTGGTTCATCTACTACCAGACGCCCTTCCGCATTCCCGACGACGGGGAGCGCATCGACCGGGAGATCGCGGGGATCGAAGCGAAAAAGACCGCCGAACTCGAATCCATGCTCGCCTCCCTGAGCAACGAATCGCTCCAGGGGATGAGCGCCGACGCGTCCCACACCGCGGCGGGCAAGGCCATTTTCGATGCGAAATGTTCGGCCTGTCACGGCCTCGACCTCTCCGCGACGATGGGCGGCATCCAACTGCCCGGCCTGCCCCTCAACGACTCGGAGTGGAAATACGGCGGCACCCCGCTGGAAATCATGAAAATCGTCACCGACGGCTCGCCCGACGTCACCAAGGGCATGGTCGCCTGGAAAGCGCAGCTCAGTCCCTCGGAGATCGCCCAGGTGGTCGCCTACATCCTCAGTCAACAAAAGACCTGACCACGCCCTCTCGTAGCGGCGCTCCCTCATGCCCCCGATCAAACAGCCGAATCTCGACACTCTCACCAGCGTAAACGCCGACGGGTCGCACCACATTCTCCATCCCTCCGATGTCCGCGGCCCCTACACGTTCTGGCGTCGTCTCTTCGGTCTGGCGCTGATCTCCGTCTACGTGCTGCTGCCCTGGATTCCGGTGGGCGGATTCCCCGCCGTGTTTCTCAACCTGGCCGAGCGGCGTTTTCATTTTTTCGGACTCACCTTTCTCTCCGAAGATCTCTGGATTGGTTTTTTCCTGCTGACCGGACTGGGATTTTCCCTCTTTTATGTGACCGCCCTCTTCGGACGACTCTGGTGTGGCTGGGCCTGTCCCTACACCGTTTTCCTGGAACACATCTATCGCCGCATCGAGCGTTTCATCGACGGGGACGCGACGAACCGGCGACGACTCGACGCCGCTCCCTGGACGGCGGGAAAAATCGCCAGACGTGTTCTCAAGCAGGGCCTCTATCTGCTCGCCTCGCTCCTCATCGCCCACGTCTTCGTCTCGTATTTCGTCTCGCTCCCGCGCCTCTACGGGTACATGCGCGAGTCGCCGCTGAACCATCTCAAGGTCTTCGGCACGATGCTCTTTCTCACCGCCTCGCTGCATTTCTGCTTCGCCTGGTTCCGCGAGCAGTTCTGCATCATCCTCTGTCCCTACGGACGCATCCAATCCGCCCTGACCGATGACGACACCGTCAACGTCGGCTACGACACGGTGCGCGGAGAACCCCGCGGAAAACGATCCGACACCAGCGCCGGGGATTGCGTCGATTGCTATCGCTGTGTCCAGGTGTGCCCCACCGGTATCGACATCCGGGACGGTATCCAGTTGGAATGCATCGGCTGCGCCGCCTGCATCGACGCCTGCGACACCGTGATGACCAAACTGGATCTCCCCAAGGGACTGATCCGCTACGACTCCCCGAAGGGACTCGCCGGCGGCAAACACCGTTACCTGCGCTCCCGCACCGTGCTCTACACCTGCTTCATGGCTGTCGGTGCCCTCGTCCTCGGGATCTCCCTCCTGAGCCTCAGCCCCGCCAAGGCCGAACTCATCCGCATGACCGGCAACGCCTACTACCTCGACGAGTCGGGAGTAAGAAACCAATACCGCCTCCACCTCGTCACCAAACGCAACGAACCGACCGAGTTCCGTATCACTCTGGAGGGATTGCCCGAAGGCGCCGCGGTCACCGGACTCGACGAGGTCATCGTCCTGCAGGCCGGGGAGGAAACTGTCAAAACCCTCCTCGTTCAGGTACCGAAAGCCGCCTACCGGGGCGAATTTTCCATCCGTCTCAACGGCCTCGTCACTCCGGGGAACACCAAACTCACCGATACGATCGAATTTCTCGGCCCCAGCGCCTATGCCCTCGAATGATCCCCGCCTCGGTTCCCTCCCATGTCTTTCCTCCGCAATCGCCCCTGGCTCTGGATCGTCTTCGCGTTCGCCCTGCTCATCGCGGGCTGGATCGTCCTGTTGAAAATCGCGGCGGATCATCGCCCCGCCACTGTGGAACTCCACCCTCCTTCTTCCCATGAGCAACCTTGATCCCGCCACCCTCACCCTCGGCGGACTCTTCGTCGCCGGACTCGCCACCAGCCTCCATTGCGCGGGGATGTGCGGCCTGCTCACCTGCGGACTCGGCATCGCCGGACGTGGCCCTGCCCTCGCCTCGGTGGGCGTCTACCACTTTTGCCGCCTCGTCGGCTACGGCATCGCCGGAGCGGTGATGGGTTCCCTCGGCGGCCGGCTCGGCTTCCGCTTCGATCCGGCGGGGGTGCCCTGGTTGCCCGCCCTCCTCATCCTCTTTCTCGTGGCGATCGTCTTCGGCCTCGACAAGCGCCTCGGCGCGGTCCCCGGACTGGGCCGGGTCATGATGAAAATCCGAATGAAAACAATGGGTCTGCCGCCCCTCGCCCGCGGCGCGGTGATCGGACTGGCCACTCCGCTGCTCCCCTGCGGTCCGCTCTACGCCATCCTCGCGCTGGCCCTCGCGGGCGGTTCGGCGGTGCGCGGGATCGAGACCATGCTCGCCTTCGGCCTCGGCGCCCTGCCCGCGATCTGGGCGGTGCAGATCGGCTCCGCCTGGGTCAATCGCAAGCTCGGCTCGCGCGGTTTTCTCCACGCCAAACGCGGTCTCGCCGCCGCCGCCGCCCTCTCCCTGATGTGGCATTTTTCCCCCCTCACCCATAGCCACGAGGACGGAACCGGCGGAACCACCTGCCGCTGTGAACTGGAGATCGAATGAGCGCCGCCACCCGCACCCTTCCGGCCCCTCCTGTCCGCGGCGCGGAGGATGAGGTCCGTTCGTGCGATCACTGCGGCAACCGCTTCCAGACGCGTTTTGCGGAGGAACGATTCTGCTGCGCCGGCTGCCGCGCCGTCCACGATCTCATCCAAGCGGGGGGCTTGGGCTCGTTTTACGAATTGCTCGGCCGTCGCATTCTCCAGCCCGCCACCGATCCCGACCCCGATCCCGACCAGTTCGAAGAGCTCGCCGAGGCCATCGCCGCCGCCGAGGAACACGCCCGTGGAAGCCGCGCCCCCGCCAAGATTTCCCTGCGTCTCGGCAACCTCTCCTGCACCGCCTGCCTCTGGCTCATCGATCACCTCCTGCGCCTCTATCCGGGGGTTCTCCGCCGGAACGGCGACACCTCGCGCTCGGTCCTCACGCTGTGGTGGAATCCCGGTGAATTCGCCGCGATGGACTTTCTCCGGGAACTTCATCGCCACGGATATCCGCCCTCGCTCTGCCGCCCCGAAGAGGAGGAGGCTCCTCAGGAAAGCCGCGCCTTGCTCACTCGGCTCGGAGTCACCGCCGGACTCGCGATGAACACGATGGCGTTCACCCTGCCATCCTATCTGGGGCTGGAGCAAGGTTCCGAGTTGTCCCGCCTCTTCACCCTCGTCGCGTTCGCCTCGGCCACTCTCGCCCTCGCCGTGGGCGGTTCGTATTTTTTCCAGCGCGCCCTCTCCTCGCTGCGCCTGCGCGCCCTCCACATGGACGTCCCCATTTCCCTGGGGCTCGTCGCCGCCTGGCTTGGTTCGACCGGAGGATTGCTCTTCGGCGTCGAGGGCATGCTCTATTTCGACTTCGTGGCGATCTTCGCCTTTCTGATGCTCTCGGGACGCTACCTCCATCTTCGTCTCCTCGACCGCAACCGTCGCCAGCTCCACGCCGGGGAACGGGAAATCTCCACGACGCTGCGGCTCGATGCCTCGGGCCGGCGCGAGCGCATCTCCCTCGCCCGTGTCGAAGCCGGGGACAGGCTCGAAATCGCTCCCGGAGGCATGGTCCCCGTCGAAGCCGAGTTGGCCTCCCCCGCCGCGCCTTTTTTGCTCGACTGGATCAACGGCGAGCCCGAACCGGTTCCGCACCTCACCGGCCAAACCATTCCCGCCGGTGCCCGTAACGGATCGTCCGCCCCCGTTCTCGCGACGGCCCGCCACGCCTACGCCGGATCGTTCCTCGAACGACTCTTCGCTCCCGCGGACGACGATTTTGAAACCCATTCCGCCGCCGCTTCGACGCATCCGGTCCGCAAATTTTATCTCGTCACCGTCCTCCTCGCCGCCTTCGGAGGAGCCGCCGCCTGGCTGGTGGCGGGCAAAGGGATCGCCCCGTCCCTGCAGGTTTTCATCTCCATCCTCGTGGTCTCCTGCCCCTGCGCCCTCGGGCTCGCCCTGCCCCTGCTCGACGAGATCGTCCTCGCCAAACTGAGACGTCACGGCGTTTTTATCCGGAGGCATTCCCTCTGGTTGCGGCTGCGCCACGTCACCCGGCTCGATTTTGACAAAACCGGCACCCTCACCGAACCGGTCAAACGACTCCTCTATCCCGACGCCCTCACCGCCCTCGACGAGCCCTCGCGCCGCGCCCTGCGTCGGCTCGTCGCCGGGAACACCCATCCGGTGGGTCGCGCCCTCCGCGATGTGGTGGTGGAACGCTACGGCCTCGAAACATCTTCCCCCGAGCCGGACGCCCCGCCGGTGGAAGAAGTTCCCGGCAGCGGAGTCTTTTTTGTCGAGGCCGACACCGGAATCACCTGGCGACTCGGTCGCGGCGAATGGGCCTGTCCCGGAGACGATGGCGACGCGGGCGGGGCCTGTTTCCTCTCCCGCGACGGAGTCCGCCTCGCCGCCTTTCACCTGGAGGAGGCGGTGCGTGACGGCGCCGTCGAACAGCTTCGCGCCCTGCGGCGACGCGGCTACCGGCTCCGCATCCTCAGCGGCGATCCCGATGCCGCGCGGGTCGCCGTCACCGCCGCGAAACTCGGTCTCGCCGAGGAAGACGTCCACGCCGGACTCAGCCCCGCCGAAAAGGCCGCCCGCATCGCCGCCGACGCCCCGTCGGAGACGCTTTTCGTCGGCGACGGTGGCAATGATGGTCCCGCTTTCGAAACCGCCGCCGTGACCGGTTCACCCGCCACCGGGATACGCGCCATCGAAACCCGCGCCGACTTTGTTTTCACCGGACGCGGCTTCCACGCCATCGCCCTGCTCCTCGACGCCGCCCGCCGCCGCCGCCATTTCGTCCGGCGACTTTTCGCGGCCGCCCTCGTCTACAACATCGGGGCGATCACCCTCTGTCTCGCGGGCTGGATGAATCCCCTCCTCGCCGCCATTCTCATGCCCCTGAGTTCGCTAGTGACCACCGCGATGGCCTCGCGGGTGTAGAAAAAAGGCGGGAAATGCAAAAAGCGAACAGGGTGGGACGTGAGGCGGAACAGGGTTGCGTGACTGCGGGCTTGAAAGAGAGGGAAGGAAGCTTCAACCTGTCGAACGGATGAAAAAAATACTGAACTGTTTGTTGATCGCGTTGGTCGGCCTGGTGCCCGTCCGCGCCGAAGAGGAGAATTTGCAAGGCGGCGTCGCCCAGCTCGACATCACCCCGCCGGTGGGGTATCCGCACTACCGGGATTTCGGCACGGCGGTGGAAGATCCACTCTACGTCAAGGCCTTCGTCCTGCGACAAGGGGAAACGAAATGGGCCATCGCGGTTTGTGACCTGCTCTGGATCGAGCGGGAGCTTTCCGCCGAGGTCCGCCTGCAGGTGCGGGAACAAACCGGCATTCCGTTCGAGCACATTTTTCTCACCGCGACCCACACCCACACCGGACCCGCCTATCACGCTAACATTTTCGAACTCAACAGCCACCGCCGCAAGTTCGACGGCAGCGTCGAGGAAGCCATCGCGCGGGAGGGCTATCCCGACCGTCTCCGGGACAACATCGTGAAAGCGATCGTCTCCGCCCACGACAAAGCGGTGCCGGTGACCCTGGAAACCGCCACCGGACGAATCTCGGACCTGTCCTTCAACCGGCGCTTTCTTCTCAGCGACGGCAAGGTGAGGACCAATCCCGGAGTGGGCAACCGCAGCATCGTGAAGTCGGTCGGGCCGATCGATCCGGAGCTGCATACGGTTCTCATCAAACGCAGCGGGGATGACGCCCTGCTCGGGGTGGTGAGCAACTTCGCGGTCCACTCCGACACCCGTGGCGGGACCGGTTTCTCGGCGGATTATCCCGGAGTGCTGGCCCGGGAACTGGAGAAAGAACTCGGAGATGAGGTGGTTTCCCTTTTTCTGCAGGGAGCCAGCGGAGATCTCAACCATGTCAACGTCCGCAAGTGATCCGAACGGCTCAAAACCGACGGCATCGGCGGTCGTCTGGCGCAAGAAATCCTCTCGATGAAGGACCAGCGGAAGGCGGTCGCCGCGTCCGGGCTGGGAGCCAGTTCCGAGGTGGTCTACGCACCCTTGCAATCCTACAACGAAGCCGAGTTGATCTGGGCCGAAGATTCTGAAGCGGCGTCGAAGTACGGCGAGACGGGCCTTTTCCAGTTGCGTCGTCCCATGAAGATCCGATCCCTGCAACGCATCCGGCGGAGCGAGGCGGTGCCTCCGACCATTGAAACGGAGCCCTGGACCCTGCCGGTGGAAGTGCAAGCCTTCCGGGTTAGCGACGAGATCGCCATCGTGGGGATTCCGGGCGAAGTCTTCGTGGAACTGGGCCTGGCGGTCAAAAAGGCCTCGCCCTTCCGCACCACCCTGATCGTCGAGCTGACCAACGTGCATATCGCCTATCTGCCGACCGAGGCCGCCTTCCGCGAGGGCGGCTACGAAACCCTCAATTCCCGCCTCGCCCCCGGCGGCGGAGAATTGCTGGTGGAGTCGGCCATCAGGCAGTTGCAGGCTTTGAAAGACCGGAAG
>JAAYAT010000183.1 GCA_012719225.1 Verrucomicrobiaceae bacterium | reverse complement strand
TATTCATGGTGCTTGTCTTTCTGTGTCAGAGGGTTTCGAGCCAGGCGGCGGCACCTTGTCCGCCGCCGATGCAGAGGCTGACGAGGGCGCGTTTTCCGCCGGTGGCCCGGAGCTGTTTCAGGGCGGTGAGGACGAGTCGCGCACCGGTCGCGCCGACGGGATGTCCGAGGGCGATGGCACCGCCGCAGGGATTGAGGCGGTCTTTTGGCAGGGAGAGTCCGTCGAAGTCGGGACTGTCGAGCAGTCGCAGGACCGCGAGCACCTGGGCGGCGAAGGCCTCGTTGATTTCGACGAGGTCGGCGTCTTGCGGCGTCAGGCCAGTCCTCTCGTGGAGATCGCGAATCGCGAAGGCCGGGCCGAGTCCCATGCGCCGCGGATCGCAGCCGCTGTAGGCGTGATCGACGAGGCGACCGAGCGGTTCCAGCCCGAGGGCCTCCGCTTTGGCTTCGGTCATGACGAGGAGGGCGACCGCTCCGTCGGTGATCTGGGAGCTGTTGCCCGGCGTGACCGTGCCGGTGGGGCCTGCGAAGACGGGTCGCAGCCGGGCGAGCGCCTCGAGGGTTTGCTGTTCGCGGATGCCGTTGTCGCGGTCCACGTAACCGGCTTTGGCGTCGGGGAGGTAGACCGGACAAATCTCGGAGGAGAAAAGCTCGCGGGCGGCGGCGGCCTTGCGATGGGATTCGAGGGCGAAGAGGTCTTGCTCTTCGCGGAGGATGCCGAACTCCCGGGCGAGGACTTCGGCTGTCTCCCCCATGTTCAGCCCCGAGACCGGATCGGTCAGACCGAGTTTGAGTCCGATCACCGGAGCAAAATCCGAGGGGCGGAAAGCCGAGGCCGCAGCTACCCTGCCGCCCGCAGTTTTCGCACGCGTGAGTGCGGCGAATTTGGCAGCTGCGGCCAAAGTGAAAAGGAGGGGGATGCGGGACATGTTTTCGGTCCCGCCGACGATGAAAATTTCCCCGCGCCCGGTCGCGGCCCGCTCGCTCGCCGTCGTGAGGGCCTCAAGACCGCTGGCACAGTTGCGATGGACGGTCATCGCGGGCGTCTTCTCGGGGAGTCCGGCGCGCAGGGCGATAACCCGGGCGATGTTCGCCGCATCGGCGGGCTGGGAGACGCAGCCGAAGAGGACTTCGTCGACGAGGGCGGGGTCGATCCCGGTCCGGGCGAGGAGGGTCTGCACCACGATGCGACCCTGTTCGGTCGCGTCGATTCCGGCGAGCGCGCCGCCCATTTTGACAAAGGGAGTGCGCACCCCGTCGACGATGACGAGGGAGTCACGGGTGCTGGTTAGGTGCGGGCTGGTCATGATTCGGTGAGGGTTGAGAGTTCGGTCTTGTCGTCGCTGGCGACGGCGGCGTCCCGGTGATCGACGACTTTTTCCTCCTTGAGGGCGCGTCCGACGCCCTGGAGGGAGCGGAGCCGTTCGGCGTTGTGGAATTCGATCCGGTTCGGGGTCACTTCGGTGACGGCGCGGAAGCGGTTCTCGATCTCGGTGACGAGGGAGGGGCGCGAGACCCGTCCGCGCGGGGCGACGTGGACGATGATTTCGTCCGGGGCGAGCGGGTCGTTGTCCCGCTTGCGCAGTTCGATCTGCCAAGTCCCGATGCGGTCGATGTTGTCGAGGATGTTCTCCAGTTCGTTGAAATTGATGAGGGTGCCCTTCACTTTTCCGATGTGGAGGCGGCGCACGTCGGTGACGCGGGAGATCGCCCCGAGGAGGCGGGGCATGGTGCGTCCGCAGCCGGGGCAGGGGAGGTAGGTGAGTCCGCCCGAGATGTGGTCGCCGGTGCGGTAGCGGATCACGACGCTGCCGCGGCTGGTCAGCGGGGTGAAGACGATCTCGCCGGGTTCTCCTTCGCCGACCACTTTTCCGGTGTCGGGATCGATGATCTCGATGATGCCGAGGTCGGGCGAAAGGTGGTAGCCGGGCGGCTCCGAGAGGCCGTGGCCGGGACATTCGGGCCAGGCCATCTTCGCTTCGGTGAATCCGTAGGTCGCCATCACGTCGACTTTTCCAGAACCGAGTTCGGCACAGAGGGCGCGGAGTTTTCGCCGCGTGCCCGGGGGAACTTTTTCTCCGCCGAGGACGATTTTTTTGAGATTGGGGGATTCCAGCCCGCGCTCCACCGCGATCTGGAGGACGTGGTAGATAAAGGTCGGCATGCCGATGAGGGCATCGGGTTTGAGTCGTTCGAGAAAGCGGACGTTGCCCTCGGTGCCCATGACTTTGCCGCCGCCCGAGGAGAGGGTGAAGGTGTTGTAGCCCAGTCCCGCGTAGTGCGCTTGCCAGAAGGCGAGGTGCGGGGCGAAGGGGAACATGTTGATGTGGCGGAAGTCGGGATGCGATTCGCAGATCTCCATCATGCGGCGTCCTGTCACGGCCAGAATATCGAGGTCGTGCGCACTGTAGAAGAAGGGCACCGGCTCGGCCGAGCGTCCCGTGGTGCTGGTCATGAGAAGGGGGCGATACTCTTTGGCAAATCCTTCCTTCACCGCCGCCGGTCCGTGCCGGAGCACTCGGAGGAGGGTGGAGGGACGGCGTTTCAGGATGGCCTCGTCAGGCACGAGGACGAAGTCCCGCACCCGCGATCCGCGCTCGGGATCGTCGACGAGATGCCGCTTCGAGGTGAAGGGGATGCGCTCCATATCCTCCAGTGTGCGGATCGAGCGGGGATCGATCCCCTCTTTGGCGAACAGCTCCCGGTAGTGTGCCGAGAAGGGCACGACCTGTTCGTCGAGGTAGCGTCGCAGCCGCCGCCCCTGGAGGTTGCGCAGTTCGTCGGGGGCGAGGGAGTGCCAGGATTTGTCGAGTGTTTCCTTTTTCATACGCAGGCGGCTTTCTTCAATGAGGTGAGGAGACCGGGTTCTTCTTTGCCGGCTTTTTCCGGGGGCTCGAGGAGCGCCCAGATCTGGGGCAGCATGCCCTCGGCGGCGTCGCGACCGAGGGCGATGTAGTCCCGGTAGTTGTTGTAGTCGTGCCAGCGGGGCATCGGACTGATCGCGGGGATGAGGACATCGGCGTGGGCCGCGCTGCTCTCGACGAGACGCATCTGCGACCCCATCGCGGCACCCCGGAGAATGTCGAGGAGGTTGCCGCGGGCGAAGAGGTTGAGGTATTGGTTGAGAAAGGCGCAGGGATTTTTCCAGATCCGGTATTTCGGTGCGCTCTCGCGGAAGCTCCCGGTCTGGTTCACTTTCGGGAGCACGTTCACCGCGATGACCTTGTCGATGGAGGGCAGTTCGCGGAGAACGTCGACGGGGAGCGGGTCGCAGACGCCTCCGTCGATATATTCGATCCCGTCGCGCACGACCGGAGCCACGATCCCGGGGATGGCGAGGCTGGCGAGAATGGCCGAGGCGACATCGCCCTCGTGGAGGACGGCGCGGGCGTAGCCGTTCAGCTCCGTCGCGACGCAGTGGAAGGGGGTCTTCAGCTCCGCGAAGGTTTTCTCCCCGAGGGTGCGGCGGAGCCGTTGGAGCACTTTGCGGCCTCCGATGAAGCCGCGGCGGGGAATGGCGGGATCGACCAGTTCCCAGAGTTCGCGGCGTCCGGACATGGAGGCGGCGAGTTCCTCCAGTTCGGCTCCGGAGAGTCCCGAGGCCCAGAGGCCGCCGACGTAGGCACCCATGCTGGTCCCGGCGATGGCGTCGATGGGGATTCCGTTTTCCTCCAAAACCTGGATGACCCCGACGTGGGCGAGGCCCTTGGCTCCTCCCGAGGAGAGTGCGATCCCGAGGCGGGGACGCGGGGAACTCTCCGCCGTCACGGGATGGGGCGAGACGCCGCCGGAGCCGGAACGGAAGGGATTGAGGAAATGGAAACAGGCTGCCATGATCTTGTTGCGTTGTCCGGCAACAGGCAGCCTGATTCAGGTGGGGAGGTTCCTCGGTCGTCCCGGCCGTGTGGCCGGGGCTTCGGGAAGGAGGCTCATGTCAGGGTCTCGATCTCTCTCTTGTGGTCGGGGAACCTCAGGTGTGACGCGGGCGGCATATCACCGAGGTTGGGGGTTATCGAATCGTTTTCTGGTTGAGTTGGGAAACTTCCGCATCCTCACCGGGAGGACGCTGTATTAACATAGACAGGAAGGGACGAGAAATGTTCAACTTTTCAGGGAATCCCCGTCCTTTTCCCATTCCCGGTCGGTCCGCCGTCGGGTCACGCGAGGACCTGACGAATGAGATTCCCGTGTACGTCGGTGAGGCGCATATCGCGCCCGCTGAAGCGGTAGGTGCTGCGGGTGTGATCGACACCGAGAAGATGCAGCATGGTGGCGTGGAGGTCGAAGATCTCGAACCGGTCCCGCACCGCGCGATAGCCCCACTCGTCGGTCTCGCCCACGCAGACACCGCCTTTGACACCGCCCCCGGCCATCCAGATGGTGAAGCCGTAGGGATTGTGATCGCGGCCGTCATTGCCCTGGGCGAAGGGGGTGCGCCCGAACTCTCCCGCCCAGACCACGAGGGTCGATTCGAGCAGGCCGGTGCGCTTGAGATCCCGGATCAGCGCGGCGATCGGTTGGTCGATTGTCAGGCAGTTTTTGGAATGGCCGTCGAAAAGTTTGTTGTGCTGATCCCAGCGGTCGCCGTTGCCGCTCGGGCAGGTCAGTTCGATGAAACGCACCCCGCGTTCGACGAGACGGCGGGCGAGGAGACATTGCAGACCGAAGGTCTTGGTGTTGTCATAGTCCGCTTCGAGACCGTAGAGTTTTTTCACCGCATCGGATTCGCCGCGCAGATCCATCAGTTCGGGGACCGAACTTTGCATGCGGAAAGCGGTCTCGTAGTTCTGGATCGCGCCCTCGATCTGGGCGTCGTGGCCGCTTGCGGCCAAGGTGGCGCGGTCGAGCCGGGCGATGAGTTCCAGTTTGTTTTTCTGGATCCGCGAGTCGGACTCCTGCGGTTGGATGTTGGCGACGGGCTGGTCGCGGGGAAGGAAAACGGATCCCTGGTAGGCGGCGGGGAGGAAGCCCGAGCCGAAGCAGTCGAGGCCGCCGGGAGGGACGAGGCCGCCGTTGAGAACCACGAAGCCGGGGAGGTTCCGGTTCATCGTGCCGAGTCCGTAGCCGAACCACGCCCCCATGCTGGGTCGTCCCTGCAGACCGCTCCCGCTGTGGAGAAAATAATTCGCCGAGGTGTGCTCGGAGAACTTCGAGGTCATCGACTTCACGAAGGCGATCTCGTCGATCACTTCGGGGGCGGAGAGGTGGGGAAAGAGATCGCTGACCCAGGCCCCGCTCTCGCCGCGCTGTCGGAAGGCCCACTGGCTTTTGAGCACCTTGCCGATGTTGTCAAACTGGGTCGGGGCGAGTTCGCCGATGAGTTCGCGGGGATCGCGACCGTGGTATCGCTCGAGGAGCGGTTTGTGGTCGAAGGTATCGACCTGCGAAGGGCCTCCGTCCATATAGAGAAAAATCACGTTCCTCGCTTTCGCCGAAAAATGGGGCGATTTCGGCGCGAGCGGATCGGAGATCGCGGCCGCGGCGAGTTCGTCGTGGAGGAGTACCTCCAGCGCGACCGCGCCGAAACCCATGGCACAGCGGCGCAGCATGTCCCGACGCTGGATCGGGCGGGGAGGGAAGGGGTGCAGGGGCATGAGTAGTAAAGTAGTAGAGAAGTAAAGTAGTTGAGAGGTGGGGGCTTATCCTGAATGCCTTAACACCTGAAAACCTGAATCCCTCTACCGAAGGTAGAAGAAGGCTTTTTGATTGAAGAGGACGTGGGCGAGGTCCGTCCATGGGCGGGCGTCGGTGGTGCCGTGGAGGAGGGACTGTTCTTTTAAAAAGGAGGTGAGAGCGGCGAGGGTGGGCGCGTTGGGGAGGTGTCCGGTGGCTTTTTCGTACATCCGAGAAAGGCGCGCCTCGTCAGAGAGGGAGGGATCGGCGAGGACTCGTTCGGCCCATTTTTCTCCCTGATCGAGGACGAAAGGATCGTTCAGGAGCGCGAGGGCCTGGGCGGGAACATTGGAGGTGCCGCGGTGGCCCTTGGGTCCGAAGGGATTGGGCATGTCGAAGGTCAGGAGAAAGGGGGAAAGGAAATTCCGGTAGACCGCGCCGTAGATGGTGCGGCGTCCGGCTCCGTCAAGGGGACCGCTCTCGCGGGCGCCCCGTCCGGTCATGAAAGGGGTGCGGTGGGTCGGGATGGAGGGTCCGTAGAGCGTCGGATCGAGCGAACCCGAAACCGCGAGGAGGCTGTCGCGGATCGCCTCGGCGGATAGCCGGCGCACCGGCATGTGGTGGAGCAGGGTGTTGGTCGGGTCGACATTGGCGAGAACGGTTGCGTCGATGTCAGGGTGAGGTGTGGCAGCCTGGGCGTAGGTGCGGGAGAGGACGAGGGAGCGGAGGGTGTGCTTGACCGACCAGCCGTTGGCGATGAAGTCGGCTGCGAGCCAGTCGAGCAGATCGGGATGGGAGGGCGTCCGTCCCATGGGGCCGAAGTCATCGACGCTGGGGACGAGGCCGCGTCCGAAGAGATGGTGCCAGAGACGGTTCACGGCGACGCGGGCGAAGAGGGGGTTTTCCGGAGACACCGTTTCCTCCGCGAGAACGAGGCGGTCGCCTTCGCGTCCGCCGAGGGCGGTGAGAAAACGGCGCGGCACTTCCTCGCCGGGACTGCGGTGGCTGCCGCGCACGTAGACGCGGGCGTTCTCCGGGGTGCCTTCGCTCATGGTCAGGGCGAAACGCTCGGGCGGGAGGGTGGTGGCGAGGCGGCGTCCTTCGGCGAGGAGGGCCTCCGTTTCCGGGGAAACGGTCGGTGGGGCGGAGGAAGGGCTGGCTTTTCCCGATTCTGCCGGAGCGGAAAAACGAATCTCGTCGATCTCGTGGTAGCCCGGACCCGGATCGACAAACTCGAGATAGACGCGGTGGCCGCGGTATTTGTCGAGATCGCCCTCGAAGCGCATCCACGCGAATTCGCC
>JAAYAT010000182.1 GCA_012719225.1 Verrucomicrobiaceae bacterium | reverse complement strand
GGAGCGAGCGGCTTGCCGGCGGCGTCGAGGCGCTCCTTGACGATGTGGTCCTCGGCGATGCTCAACTCCTCACCGGTGGGCTCGCGGCTGAAGGCGGCCAGATAGATCTCCCGGATGGACTCGGCGACGGGCTTGTCCGACTTGCTCAAGCGGTCCGCCCGACCTCCGGCGTAGGCCAGCTTGCCCTTCACTTCGGACGAGTTCATGAGGTGCAGGCTCTGGGCCAGACTGCTCGACTGGACCCGCTCGCATTCGCAAACGCTCTCACCCTCGGGACGGCCGAACACTTTCAAAAACGGCGAGGCGCGGTTGTAACTGTTGTCCGGCAGCGAAACCGCCCGTGTCCCCGCCGGGAGGTCGGCGAAGTCCGACTTCGCCCCGGTGAGTCCGTTGATGGAGTCGAGGAGCACCTCGGCCTGGAGCCGCCGGGGATAAAAGTGGGAAAAATTCTGCCCGTCGACCCCGTTGTATTCGTTCGGCATCGAGCTGAGTTGGTAGGTCTGGCTCCGCGTGATGACGCGGATGATCGCCTTGAGATCGAAGTTGCTTTTGATGAATTCCTCCGCCAAAGCATCGAGCAGTTCGGGGTTCGTCGCCGGATTGGTGTCGCGGATGTCATCCTCGGGTTCGACGAGACCGCGTTTGAAGAAATGTTTCCAGTAGCGGTTCACGAGGGCTTTGGCGAAAAAGGGATTGGAAGGCTCCCCCATCCAGTCGGCGAGGAGCAGCCGCGGGTCCTCGTCGGGGAGGATTTTCACCGGAGCTTCGCCGAGCGCCGCCGGCATGACCTTTTCCTGGGTCTTCTTGTTCTCGACCATGGCCACCCCGCGCTTGTGGAAGATGAGATCCTCGCCCGCGACCGCCGTCGGCTTGCGCCCCACCTGGGTGAAAAAGGCGGTCAGCGCGTGGTAGTCGCGCTGGCTCCAGCGCTCGAACGGATGATGGTGACACTGGGCACACTGCATCCGCACGCCGAGGAAGAGCTGGGCCACGTCCTCCTGCTGGATGTTCGGCTCCTTGACCCGCTTGTACCAGGCGACCGGAGGATTCGACACGATGGTCCCGGTCGCTCCGAGGATCTGGCGCACGAGATCGTCGTAGGGAAGATTCGCGAGGAGGCTGTCGCGCATCCAGGCGTGGAAAGCGAAATTCGCGGTGATGTCCGCCGCACTCTCCCGCTTGTTTTTCAGCAGCGCGGTCCACTTGTTGGCGAAGTAGTCGGCGTAGTCCGGACTCTGGAGGAGCCGGTCGATCGCCGCGTCGCGCTTCTTGGGATCGGTGCTGGCGAGGAAGGCTTCGGTCTCCTCCCTCGTGGGGAGTCGACCCGCGATGTCGATGGAAACCCGGCGCAGAAAAGTCGCGTCGTCGATCACCGGCGAAGGCGGCACGCCGATCTCCTTCAGGTTCGCGAAAACGAGATCATCGACAAAATTCCTCGAAGGAGGCAAGGTGTCAACCGGAGCACCCAGTGGGATGGAAATGCTGAAGGTCGATACCTGACCGGAGTAGCGCACCATCACCGCCACGTTTCCCGGAAGATCGAGGGTTTTCACCACTCCATCGGCTCCGGCTTCGGCCATGCTGCGGTCGTTGGCTTCGAAGAGCGACAGATCCGTTACATCGCGGGTGCTGCCGTCGGAGTACCGTGCGATCACCTTGAGGACCTGGGTCGAGTTGACCTTCATCGCCATTTTTTTGGGTTCCACCTCGATGGAGGTCAGGGTCGCGTCGTCCTCGGATCCGTAGGGCATGCCCTCGCCGATCCAACGCATCAGGGTCTGGAATCCCTCCGAATCCGGAGCGAGCTTTTCACCGCCCCCGTGGGGAACGATGTTCGCGGCCTTGAGGAGGAGCAAACTCTGGTCCGGCGCCGGAGGAAAAACGCGGCGTCCCCTGCCCTCTTTCACGATGTGTTCGTAGTCCTCCTCCGGCTCGAAGCCGAGCAGGGAAAGGCGGAATCCCCGCTGTCCCGTGATCGACTTTGCATGGCAGTTGCCCGTGTTGCAATCGGCCTTCGTCAGGATGGGCACGATGTCGTTGACGAAATTCAGCGTCGTCGCGGATTTTTCCGCCTGCGCCGGGGAGAGCAGCAGAAGAAAGCAGCACGGAAGCAAAAGCTTGCGGTAAAGGGATGTCATGCGGAGAGCGTGAGGGCAAACGATCGTTTGGCGATCCGAGATTTCTGATCATACGAGCATTTTTCCCGGTACCAAACGGCCCATTCGCGCCATGCCTTTTCCCAGGTCCCCCCTCAATTCCCCATCTCCCGAACTCGGACCCGCCATCGTTGCCAGCCTCGCACGGATCCCAACACGATCAGCAGCATCGCCCCGATCTGGTAGCCGCTCAGGCTTCCGACTATCGGCGGCGAGTCGCGATGAAACTCGTGCCAGAACCGGAAGACCCCGTAGCTGACGAGGTAGAGGTGAAAAAGCTGGCCCCGCAACGGCGAACCAGCGAGGTTTTTCGGCCTCAACACCAAGGGGAGAATCATCACTACAAAGAGTAGGTTGAACGACAGTTCCAGCGGCACCGCCGGCCAGCGCACCAACCCGTCGGCTCCGATCATCGCGAGAGGGAAATCCGGATCACAAAGGCGACCGGGACAGCAGCCGTAGCGCAGGCATCCGAGACGCCCCGCCGCGATCGCCAGGGGCACGCCCACGGCGAACCAGTCTCCGGTGGGCTCCTTGTGCCCGATGAGCCGCTTGGCCCATTCCACCCCGGCATATCCGCCGAGCAGGGCACCCACGATGGTCTTGCCAGAGAGCGCGAGGTAGAGCCCGTTCGGATCGGAGAAAACCCTCTCCCCTTCGGCCAGCAAAAAGAGGATTTTGGCTCCGGCATAGGCACCGAGGATGGCGCCGATAAAGATGGAAAAAGAACCCGGGCGACTCCGAAAGCGCCTTGTCCAAACCCACCCGCCGAGAATGAGTCCGGCATAGGTGACGAGGAGGTAGAGCCACCCGGCCTGAAGCTGTCCGTCGAGATCCAGCCTCATCGGGAACGATAGGCGGCCGCCCCGCCATGGAGGTAATAGCGGCAAAAGGAATCCAGCTTTCCATCGGGCCGGATCACGTGGGTGCAACAGCGGTCGATGCGATCTTCGTCCCAGTCCCGCCCGTCCATGAACGGCTTGATAAAAAGGCGGAAGGTATGGCGCTCGTCGAGTTCCATCTCATGCAGAAGTCGGCCGAGCGGCTCCGATTCACAACCGCATCGGATGAGATCCTCCAGCCGGTAGCGAATCCGGTCCCCGAGAAATCCCTGGAGGGTTCCGAAGTCGATGAAATCGCTGATCGAACGGACCCGCCCGCCCATTTTCAGGAGATACCCTATCGTCGCGCAGTTCGGATCGCCACAGGGCAAGGGGGTGAAATCATCAAATCCCGCGACGCCCCGGGACTGCTCCACCAATCCGAGAATGATGTCCGCCGTATTGAGCGAAGGGGCCTCGCCCGCCCCCTCATGGGTGCGCCCACTCCCGAAGAAGGGCTGGAAAGCAACACCCCTGACATGATCGTATTTCAGTCCGAACTCCACCGTCTCCCAGAGGTTCCCGAGATTCTCCGGAATCACCGTCATCGCAAGCGTCACGGGTATGCCGAGCTCGCCGGCCCGATCCACCGCACGCTGCTTCAGGTCCCCGAGACGGGCACCGCGGAGCTTCTTTTCGGCCTCCTCTCCGGGACCGTCGTACTGCAGGTAAAACTGGAAATGCCCGTAGCGGATCCGTTCGCTCAACTCGCGGGCGAAGGCCTCGTCCCGCGCCAGCCGGACGCCGTTCGAATTCACGAGGACGTAGTCGATTTCCGGATGATCCTGACACCATCGGATCAGGGAGAAAAATTCGGGATGCAGGGTGGGTTCGCCCCCGGAGAGTTGCAGGATCTCGATTTTCCCCTTCCGATCGATGACACCCTGGATGCGCGTCTTCAACTCCTCGAGCGGGACCGCGTCCACCTTGTCCCCGACGCCGGGCGGAGAATCGGCGAAGCAGGTCGGGCAGGCGAGATTGCACGAATCGACGATCTCGATGAGGGCGAGGCAGGTCGACATCACCCCGATGGGGTCTGTCGCCGGGAGCGGACGCGTCGCATTGCCGCCGAGAAATCCCACCCGCGAGCCCGACGCCGGACTGGCACAGCCGCAACCCGCCCCGCAGACACGCGGATCGACCCCGCGCTGCCCCTGCGAGAGCCAGTAAAACCGGGCGTCCGAACTGATCTTGACCTCGCTCCCCCCGCAGGTCGGACAGTCCTTGATCAACCAGACCTCCTCCGCCTTGCCCGAGTTCCGTTTGACCACCGTGGCGGGGATTTTTTCACGGCACCGGGAGCAATAGGACCTGGTCCCTTTCAATCGGTCCTCGCCGATGGGATGGAGCTCGGAGACACTCATCGGAACGAACCTTCGATGAGCGCGACGCCGCAACAACCCGCCAAGGCCAGCGCGAAATACAGCGTCGCCACTCCGGCGAACGTCAGCACCGCGAGCAGCCACTTCAGAAAAACCGCTCCATCCGTCTTGCGAAACACATGGCGACCGACACAAACGCCTGAGAGCAGCCCCCCGATCACGAGGAGAAGAAGCACGGCACTGGGAGTGAAGGATGAGTCCGCCATGTCACCCGACGACGCCACCAGCACGATGGCGTAGGCGAGCAGCGACGGTGAGAGGCAAATGAGAAAAAGGCGCATACGGTGATCCGCGAAAGTAGCGTCTCCAGGCCGAGCGGAGCAAGAAAGGAATCAGGCATTATCAGGAAAATGTCGCGGCAACAATCCATGAACAACCGCTCTCCACGGCAGCGAGATAGACCAACGCGGTGCCGAAGAACACCACGATCTCGAGAAACCCCTTACCTACAGTTGCTCGCCCTTTCGGTTTCATGACGCGATGGAGAAAAGACACGACACTGGATCCGGCCATCCCCGCTCCCATGACCATCAGGATGAGGACGGGTCCAAACGCTCCCTCCCCCCAAAGCGACAACAACAAATAAGCGAGAAGGGTCGGTGCGAGACAAAAGAGAAAACTCCGCATTGATCAAAACGGTACTCCAGCCCGGGGTGCCTTGACAAGCCGCGAACACGGCGATGTTTCCGCCAGCTTCGGCCCCTTTCGGGACGAATCGCGAAAGTCGGATGAGCCGCATTTCTCTTGCGTGGCCTTCGGGAACGTGTCACATTTTGGCGTACAAATCAAAAATATGGCCGCCCTTTCCACCACTCGCCGCTCCAGTCGCTTGGTCGCCCGCCTCTCCGAGGAGGACAAGGCTTTGCTGGAACAGGCCGCAGGTTTGGAGGGCTGTTCCGTGGCAGCCTTTGTCGTTACCCGAGTGAGGGAAGCGGCTCTCGAGGTGGTGCAGCGGCACGAAACCGTGAAGCTGAATCAGACCGAATCGCGCCGCTTCGTCGCCGCCCTACTCGCACCACCGAAAGCGCCTACGAAACGCATGAAGGCCGGTCTCGCGCTCCATCGTAACAGCGTCACGGAGCGCTGAGCCATTTCGCCGCCGTGGACATGGGCAGGAACTGCCGCGTCTCCGTCAACGGCTGAAATCCGAAACTCTCGTAGAAGGCGTGTGCCGCTTCGTCCTTGGGATCGGTGAGAATGGCCCACGAGGCGATGTCCCGTGCGGCATCCACCGCACGACGCAATGCGCTGGCGATGAGACGGTCCCCGATGCCTTGCCCGCGAAAACTCACGTCCCGGGCGAGGCGGCCCAGCAGGGTCGCGGGCAATTCTCTATAGCGCGGCAGCTTCTTCGTGAGCGCTTCGGGCAGGGCCGTGCGCACGAGGGTAGCGGCAGAGAGAGTGTAGAAACCGGCGATGGTTTCGGGGTCCAGTTCAGGCACAAGGACGAAACACGCCGAGGTGCCCATTTCCATCTCTTTCCGTGCCCGCAAGCGGAGGAAATCATTCAAGGCCGCAACCCCGCAGTCGAATCCTTCGCGGCGATGTTTCGTCGGATCGAGCGGTTCGATGAGGAATCGGGATACGTCGGCCATGGATGAAAAGGGGTATCCAGTCAACCACTGTCATGACTCCCCTTCAAGCCCGGCTTGAAGTTCACTGCTACAAAATACCCCCCTCCGTCGGCCCCTCGGTGCTTCCCTCAACGCAAGGAACGGAGCTTTTGCCGTCCCCGGCCTCGTGAGGCAGAGCCGCTAAACAGCTAAGGGCTAAAAAGCTAAACAGCTTCCTCCTCCCGCACCCCATTCTTGACCTCGAACTCCCGGCACCAGCCTTTGATCTCCAAATCGTTGAAAATCTTGCCCATGACCCGGCGGAGGAGCCCTTTCAGGTTGGCGTTTTCGAGATCAGCGAGACTGCGGACGGCGGCTTCCTTGTAGGTTTCGAAAAGGAGCAGGCATTTGTCATCAGCTTCCAATTCGTGGGCGAGCTGGCGGATTTTGTGAATCTCCACGTCGGCGAGATCCTCGTGACTCCAGAGGGAATCGAGCACGGCGCGGTCTTCGCCCTTGGCCCGCTCCCGCGCCACCGCGAGGAGGACGCTCGGACGCATCCGCTCCAGTTCGTTGTCCCCCGCGTCGGCGCCGAGGTCGTCCATGTCGTCGCGGATCTGATAGGCGATGCCGAGGTTTTCGGAATATTGCTCCAGCACGGGAGCCATCTCGTCGAGTTGCCCGGCGTAGGCGGCTCCGAGTTTCAAGGCCACTTCAAAGGCCGGAGCAGTTTTTTGGCGGAAAATTTCGAGGACTTGCTTGGAGTCGAGCGCTTCGGGATCCCTCGCCCAGACCAGTTCGGCTCCCTGACCTCGACACAATTCGCGTTGCCCCCGCGCCGCGACGAGCAACATCTGCGTTTTGACGGCGTCGGCGGCCTCGGATTCGCCGATGAGGCGGTAGCCTTCGCCGAGGAGCAGGTCCCCCGCGTTCAGCGCCACCGCGACCCCGTGTTCGGCGTTGAGGGTGGGCTGACCGTAACGCCCGTGGTCCTCATCCTCGATGTCGTCGTGAACGAGGGAGGCCTTGTGAAACAATTCGGTCGCGAAGGCGATCTTTTTGATGTCGTCGGGCAGAGGCTCGCCGCGATCGTCGCGCAGGGCTTCGAAGGCCGCCACGGTGAGGAAAGGACGCCAGCGTTTGCCGTCGCGGGCGAGCCATTCGCGGGCGATTTCCTCCTGCCGGCCTTCGGCGGGCCCCATCACCGCGGCGATCCCCTCGGCGGTAAACCAGCTTTTCACTTCCTCGTGCAGTGTGGTGAGGTCGAGGCGACGGGTGTTGTCGTCGCTGGTGAGGTGGAGATACTCCCAGACCCAGTCGATGTCGACGGTGGTGTTGATGCAGTCGTCCTGCAGCAGCGGCACCGCGATGGACGGAATCGCCGCCGCTTCGACGTAGGGAAAGGTGCGCTCGAGCACGGCCAGGCACGAAATCCCGACGATGGCCTCGATCTGACCGGTCTGGATCAGCGACATCACGATGGCCGATCCCTCGGCGACGAGGACGGCGTAGCCGAGGCGTTCGGCTTCGTTTTGGAAATCCTGAATCGAGCAGAGCCCGCATTGTTTGCAGAGCAGACCGAACTCGTCGAAAGGGGCCGGGCATTTGTCCTCCACGCGGAGGCATTTCGGCATGAGGAGGAGGCGTCTCTCGTAGGGAATCTCGGCGAGAGTCTCGCGCCACATCTCGTTGTTGAGGCAGACGGCGGTGTAGTGCAGGTAGGTGTCGTCCCCCTCGTAGCCCAGTTCCGCGAGGATGCGGTGGGCGTGGACGTCGAGTTCCTCCAGCGGCATGGGCGGGACGGGATTCGACGTTTCGACGTAGTTGCGGATGGCCCGGAGAAAGCGATCGCGCTCCGGCTTCGTCTGGGGAATGTTTTTCTTCGGAGGACGGAAACGGGTCGTGGTGACGGGAACCGGCTGGGGAACCTTGATCGTGGGAATGGTATCGACTGGGGAGGACATCTTCGGTGTTTTCCGACTCAATAGGGTTGGGTCGCGGGCACAAGAGGGTGTTGTCCCGGACGCCGCCGCGTTACTCTACTACAGGGAAGCGTGCCGCCAAGCGGAATCAATGCAATGGAAATGACGCTGCGCGATGAAGGCGGAAAATTGCTGGAAGCCTCTGTCCGAGCCCCGGCGAAAAAAAGCGCTTACTCCACCGCTTCGCGGGCGGAGGCGGCGGCGTAGTCGCGGTTGAGCTTGGCGATGACGTCGGCGCTGATCTCCTTGGGGCAGACCGCCTCGCATTCGTACTGGTTGGTGCAGTTGCCGAATCCCTCGGCGTCCATCTGGCGGACCATGGCGAGGACGCGGCGGTCTTTCTCGGCGTGGCCCTGGGGGAGGATGTTGAGATGGGTGACCTTGGCACCGACGAAAAGCATCGCACTGGCGTTTTTGCAGGCTGCGACACAAGCGCCGCAGCCGATGCAGGTGGCGGCGTCGAAGGCCTCGTCGGCGTCTTCCTTGCCGATGGGGATGGAATTGGCCTCGGGGGCCGATCCGGTGCGCACGTCGATGTAGCCGCCCGCCGCGATGATGCGGTCGAAGGAGCCGCGGTCGACGATGAGATCCTTGAGCACCGGGAAGGCGCGCGCCCGGAAGGGTTCGATCCAGATGGTGTCGCCCTCGCGGAACTTGCGCATGTGGACCTGGCAGGTCGTGATGCCGCTCTCGAGGCTGTGCGGCACTCCGTTGATCGCGAGCGAACACGCGCCGCAGATGCCCTCGCGGCAGTCGTGATCGAAGTGGATCGGTTCGCCCCCTTCCTCGACGATGCCTTCGTTGACGATGTCGAGCATCTCCAGAAAAGAAGCTTCGGAGGGTATGTCCTTGGCCTCGTAGGTCTCGATGCGTCCGGTGGCGTTCGGACTGCTCTGGCGCCACACTTTGAGAGTCAGGTTCATGACGGGTCTGGAAAAAAGGGGGTTCGGATAGGGTTGTGAACGGGGCTCACTTGTAGCTGCGGACGCTCAGTTGGACGGCTTCGTATTCGAGGGGTTCCTTGTGCAGGACGGGTTTCTCCCCGACTCCTTTGTATTCCCAGGCGGCGACGTGGCAGAATTCCTCGTCGCGTCGTTTCGCCTCGCCGGGGTTGGTGAATCCGTTCTTCACGTCCTCGTCGTCGGTGGTGAACTGGTATTCCTCGCGGAAGTGACCGCCGCAGCTTTCTTCGCGGGCGAGGGCGTCGTGGCACATGATATCGGCGAAGTCGAGGAAGTCGGCGACGCGCCAGGCTTTCTCGAGTTCCATGTTGAGGCCGTCGACGGCACCAGGCACCTTGAGGTTTTTCCAAAATTCCTCGCGGATCCGCGGGATTTCAGCGAGGGCCTCTTGCAAACTTTCCCGCGTGCGGGCCATACCACATTTGTCCCACAGCAGCGTGCCGAGTTCGCGGTGGAAACTGTCCACGGAGCGATCCCCCTGGATGGACATGAGTGTTTCGATGCGTTCCTTGACCTCGCCCTCGACTTGTTTGAACTCGGGGGCGTCGGTGGTCACGGCTCCGGCCTTCTGCCCGGCGAGGTAGGTCGGGAGGGTCGCGGGGATGACGAAATATCCGTCGGCCAGTCCTTGCATGAGAGCGCTGGCCCCGAGGCGGTTCGCTCCGTGGTCGGAGAAATTGGCCTCGCCGAGGACATGCAGTCCGGGCACGTTGGACATCAGGTTGTAATCGACCCAGAGGCCGCCCATGGTGTAGTGGACGGCGGGATAGATCTTCATGGGAAGCTCGTAAGGATCTTCGCCGGTGATCTTTTCATACATCTGGAAAAGGT
>JAAYAT010000181.1 GCA_012719225.1 Verrucomicrobiaceae bacterium | reverse complement strand
CGGAGCCCCTCCCGCGGATGGCGTTCGATCCGGTCGATCCGACCGATCACGGGCATGTCGTCGATCCGGAAGGCGGGCAGTGCGGAAGTCTCCTCCTCCTTGCCGAAGGTCGTCTCGACTTCGAGGATTTCCCAGCCGAGGTCGCGCTGGGACGCTTCGATCCGGGCCCAGTGGGCGAGTCGCTGGCGGGCGGCTTCGCGCTGGATCACGAGGGGAGTGGTGAGACGGGGACCGAAGCGTTCCTCGAGCCAGCGGTCGATGCCTTCGTAAAAGAATTCGGTGATCGCCCCGACATCGCTGGAGCGGCGCATCGACTCCTCGCGCCCGATGGCCTCCAGCGTGTGGTGGATGAGATTGCCGAAATCGCGCGAGTCGAGTTCGTTCTTTCCCGGCTCGACCTTTTCCATGCGGAGCCCGGATTGGAGGTAGTAGCGGAAAGGACAGGCGAGGTATTGCTTGAAGCCCGTCACGCTGATGCGCTGGTAGATTTTGTGATCGTCGGGCAGGGGGACGGGTTTCAGTTTCCAGGCGATGGAGCGGGGCAGGGGGGCCACCTCGATCTCGTTCTCGCGGAAGAGGTGGAGGGTGCGTTCGGCGAGATCGGAATCCCCACATTGAAACAACAAGCGCGACGGGCGCAGGGGATCCCCGCTGGTGCCCTGGCGTCCGAAGAGCAGATCGAGTCGTCCGCCGGAGAGCCGTCTCGTCTCGATGAGAGTGGTGAAAAGGTAGGCGTCGCGGGCGAAGCGATCGTCGTTGTTCTGGATGCCGAGGGCGCGCCGGGCCGAGTCGGGGAGGAAGGCGTGCCCGATGATGGCCTCGGGCACGGCGTGGTCGTTCATTCCCGTGACGATGAGGTGGGGGGCGTCTTCCCAGAGCAGTTCGAGCCAGCCCTGCAGGTCGATGTCGCCGGCCCCGCGATCCGGTTGGACCCGGCGATCCGCGAGCAGACCGAGGAGAAGTTCGAGATGGTCCCCGGCGGATGCGGGGGGCGGAAAGGCCGCCGCGGCGGAGGCGATGTCGGCGTCGAGGGTGTGGATCGCGTCGGCGACTTCGCTGAAAACCGCTGCGACGGGATCGTGCGGGGCGAAGCGGGTGTCTTCGAAAATAGTGGAGAGATAGGCGCTGAGCACGGTGGTGAAATCCTCTTTTCCAAAGCGGGCCGTCCAGGACTGTGTCCAGGCGATGACCTCGGCGAGGGCGGGGACTTTGTGGCTCCGTTTGCGGGCGCTCGCGAACGCCTCCCCGAGCCGACCGGGGAGGGCCTCGGCGGCCAGATCGTCGAAGTGCCGGAGCAGGCGGGCGACGGAGGGTGCCGGTCCGCTTTTGAACGATTTGACCGATTTGAGTGCGGCGGCGAGGTAGCCGGGACAGCGCAGCAGCAGGGCGAAGGCGTCGTAGCGATCCGTCGAGAGGAGTTGCTGGGTGAGCTTGAGCAGGTAGTAAATGCCCTCTTTGGAAATGGGTTTCCCGGCCGGATCGTAGCTGCCCATCCCCGCGTCGCGGAGACGCTGCTCCAGAGTGGGAGCGACCTCGGGATCGGGAATGCCGATGGCGGCGAGGGCGGCGGGCTTGTCCAGAGGAGTCACGAGATCGCGGCACAGATCGGCCTGGGCAGCGGGATTGGCGCACTGGTGAATGGACCGATGAGGATGCGGAATGGGGATTTCCCTCGTCAACCAGGCCTCGGGGAGGGGGACGCCGCAGTCGTCGAAGAGAGCGGATGCCGACTCCGGAGCAGACACGAGGAGGGTCGTGGGAACGGCCCCCGCGTGGCGGAGGAGAGCGCGCCGGGCGAGAGGTTTCAGATCGGCCACGGCGGCGACGACGAGACGGCGGATGCCCTCGGGAAGCGATCCGACGGAAGCGGCTTCGCGGGAGGCCCGGCCGGGATCGCGGAGACCGCATTTTTCCGTGAGAGCGAGGGCGCGGGTTTCGATGTCCGCGAGTTCGGTCCAGCGACCGGGCTCCATATCCCGGCTTGCCAGGATTTCCGCCGCCTCCGGGAAGTCGAGGTCCGACTCGATCAGGAGACGGCGCACCCGCAGCAGTTCCGCCGCATTGTCGCTGGCCCACTTGAGCCGACGTTCCACCGGATCGACCGGAAAGACGCGCCGGTAGGCGGCGAGGGGAAGCTCGAGCAGAAGCCCCGCCCAGATCAGCTCGATCGCCCACGGCGAAGCCACCGGCGTCCCGCTATCGCCGAGGCGGGCGGGAGCACAGAGAAAATCGGGGGTGACGACGAGGGGCGGGAGCACCGCCGACTCGTAGGTCGCCGCGTGCATCGCGAGAGCCTCGCGGAGACGGCGTCCCGCGTGGCGGGTCGGGACGAGAACGAGGTGGTCGGAGAGGTCAAGCGATCCGCGCCCATCCCAGTCGCGGGCGAGAAAGGCCACCGAGGCGGTCAGGACCGGAGTCTCCCAGCCGGTGAAGTGGCGGGACGGCGAAGTCGGTGAGTGGGAGAGCGGGTCGATGAGGCGAGGGGGCTTTGAGAGACTTATACAACAATCCGCCGGTTCTCCAATCTCCGATCCGACAAGAAGAACAAACGCGCCGCCCTCATCGCCCTGCTGCGTCGGCTCGCCAGCCATGTGCAGGGACTCCACGACAACGACCTCGCGAAACTGCTCGATAGCGGCTTCGCTGCCGTCAGCACCAACAATGTCCCCGCGCCCCTGGCGACGCCCGACATCGTCTCGATCCGGCACGGGCACTCGGGGCAGCTCAATCCGCGTCTCACCCCCATCCCCAACGCCCGCGCCTACGAACTGCGCTACGCCCACGTCCCCGAAGGCGGGCCGCCCGGACCGTGGCAGAGCGGCGGTCTCTACAGCGCTACGCGCACACCCCTGGCGAGCGGGCTCACCCCCGGGGCCGTCTACCAGTTCCAAGCCCGCGCCATCGGCGGCAGCACCGGTGCCAGCGATTGGGGCTCCACCGTCAGCCAGCGCACTTTGTAACAGGCTGCGCGGAGCCAAACGGCGTCCGACAATAAGAACATCATTCGTTCCTGCCAAAATTTTAGCGAGACTGACCATCGGATAATTTAGGAAAGTGTTCCAAAATTTTCGGTTTTCTGGGAATTTTAGAACAGTCGAATACGATGGGCGATGTCTTCTCCAACGGAAAAAGCGCGTAAATCCTTGACCTGACGGGAAAATAACGGTTTTCTGATCTGTGTCCGCTGTTTCGGATGTCGCGAAGGATACCGGGAGTAGAGTGGGCTATTTATACTGTTCGCTGAAGAAAATCATGATCCGATTCCTCATCTTTACATTGTTCTCACTGCCAGCACTCGCAGGCGATCAAGTGCCGAGTCTTATAGGGGCTTGGCGTTCTGATGCCGAGGCCACGAATGCCTACCTCGACAAGCACGCAAAGCTGAACGATTACCAGAAGAAGGTATTCGCTACGTTTTTCGGAAGAGCCATGGTGACATTCAGAACCAATGGAACCGGCACTATATTGATGAAGGCGACGACACTCCCAAAGAAAGATGGCGGGCAACTGGAATTGGAAGCTACGGAGTCGGATTTCACATTCAAGGTGCTAGACGCCGCCGAATCCCAGATCGTCATCAAGAGTGATATGGGCGAAGAGATTTTTGACGGATATCCCTTCGCGATCTTGAAGTTTCACGATCAGGATACTTACTCGGTTTCGCTTTCTGACGGTATTGCAGAGATCAATGGTCGTGAATTTTTCAAACGCGTCAAAACAACCAACAGCGAACAAGACGGCACTGGGCAACCCGCTACCCGCCCCGAGTCGAAGTCTGAGGATGGCGAAAAACCTAAACTTGAATCGGAGGGGCGCTCCCGGTAGCGGGTGCCAGGCCTCGACGTTCTCCTCAAAATGGATCAGGGCAAAATTGAGCGCATCGGCCATG
>JAAYAT010000180.1 GCA_012719225.1 Verrucomicrobiaceae bacterium | reverse complement strand
CCCGGCGGGAGGTTTTTTTTGGCGTCTGTCATGGCGGGATCGGGCGGGTCAGGGAAGAGGGTTGCGTTCCGGAGTCAACCCTGTTTCCCCCTGCCCCGCAAGCGGCACCTCGTGATATTGCAGCGCCCACTCGCGCATGAACCGCACCCGCGCGGGGACGAGACGGTAGAGGACCAACTCGGGATTGTCGGGCGTGCCGAGGTACTGGCGCAGGAGCGGATTTTTCTCCCAGATCGCGAGGAGCGTCTCCTCTTCGGTGACCACTTCCGCCCGGCCCGAGATACGGACTTGGTCGTGTTCGGGCGAGAGGTAGGCCAGTTCGACGCGGGGGTTGGCGGCGATCTCGGCCGTCTTGTGGTAGGAGGCGAGATTGGCCACGTAGATCGTGAAATCCTCGTCCACCCGCACCGGCGAGACCGGGCGCACGCGGGGATGTCCGTCGGGATCGACCGTGGCGAGCATGGGAAATTTCGCCGCCGCGATGACCGCGCGGGCGAGTTCGGGGAGGCGGGCGGGATCGACCGGTTCGGAGCGGGGTTTCATAAAACAGGGCGGAAGGGCGTTTTCGTGCTTGGGTATGAAACACGATACGCTTTTCCGATGAAACGTCTTCTCCTCCTTTTTGGCGCGCTCGTTCTGCTCGTCCTCGTGCCCTTTCTTTTGTGGGGCGGGCACTTCGAACGCTCGATGACGCTCGAGGGAACCGTCGCGAAGCTGCGCGCGGCCGGCCCGTGGGCCTGGCTCGTCGGGATCGCCCTGCTCCTCCTCGACCTCTTTCTCCCAATCCTCGGCACCGTGGTGATGTCGGCGCTGGGACTGATTTACGGCTGGGTCCTCGGCGGGCTTCTCGCATCGCTCGGGTCGATCGCGGCGGGCCTGCTCGCCTACGGACTGTGCCACCGGTTCGGACGCCGCGCCGCCCGCCGCCTCGCCGGGGAAGAGAGTCTGCGCGAGGGCGAGCGCCTCTTTCACGGCGAGCTGGGCGGCTGGATCGTCGCGCTCTCGCGTTGGATGCCGGTCCTGCCCGAGGTGGTGGCCTGCCTGGCGGGAATCGCGCGCATGCCGCTGCGACGCTTTTTCCCCGCCCTCTGCGTCGGCAGCATTCCGATGGGCTTTGTCTTCGCCCGCATCGGCGAAGCGGGGGAGGAGCGCCCCGGACTCGCCCTGCTGCTCAGCGCCGGGCTGCCGCCTCTGCTCTGGGCGCTTTTCCGGGGGGTGTATCGGTGGCGGGCCAAACGGGGCGATTTCGGAGAGAAATGAGGGAAGAGGCGCGCTTTTCCGCCCTTTTCCCGGCCCTTTTGGCAAAAAAGCGGCAAAAAAAGAGTGCATCGAATCTTTTTTTCTGATACAACCCGCATCCCCTTGCAATGGAATCAGCCGCCTCGAGAGCGGTCGAAGTCGAGAAAGGGATCAAAATTCAGTACCGAGAATGGGAATTTTATACTTGGCTCCGTTTCAATTTCGTTGCATTGTTCCCAGCCCTGACTTTTACCAACCGGTAAAAGCCACGAAACACCAGACAGTTACATGAGATTTACGAGCGGCCTTCCGACGAGACCGTGCGCGAGCTTCCTCGCGTCTCTTCTTGTGTTCGGTTTTTCCTCCCTTTCCACCCTGCGCGCTCAGGAGGGACTCGACCCGTCGGACATCTGGTACCGTGGGTTTCTTCTCGTGCAAGCCGCGCAGGAACTGGAGTCCCAGGGCAAGCATCTCGAGGCCCTCAACAAACTTACCGAGGCGAAACCTCTTTACGACCACCTCGCCCAGCAGTTTCCCCAATTTCAGCCCGAGATCGTCCGAGACCGCCGCCACCTCATCGCGGAAAAACGCGACGAACTGAAAACCGCGATGCGGGCGCCGCGGCAACCCCGGATCGCAGCAAACACAGCAAACGCGGGGAACGCACCGACCGAGTCCACGACGGGAGGCACCTCGACCACCACCCATTCTTTCGCGAACCGGGGCGAAGGCACCGGACGCACCATCGCCCCCCCTCCCCTTCCCGACAGCGGGGCGACCCGGCGGACCATGGAAATCACCGACGAGCAGGGCGAGTTCGCTCTGCCGAGCTGGAACGACGGCGTCAGCCAGGTCCTGCCCCGGGAGGTCGCGCCCCCCGGCATGCCCCGCGTCGAGACCCGCGCCCCCTCGGTCGGCGCGATCGCCAACTCCCTGCACAACGACCTTTCGCAAAAGGATTCCCTCATTCAGTGGCTCAATCAGGAGAACCAAAAACTGCGCAACGAATTGCGGCAGCGGGAGAATCTCCTGCAGCACGTCAACGCCGAACTCGCCCGCGCCCGAGCGAGCCGCGAAGAACTGATGCGCCGCATCAGCGCCGAGCAGAGCGAGGGCGGGATGGCCTCTCAGGAGAAAATCGATCAGCTCAAGGAACTCCTCACCGACGCCACCGAGCAACTCCAGGCCGCCGCCGACCGCAACGAACAACTTGTCGCCGCGATGGAGCGATCCGAAGCGGAGATGAAAAAAATGCGCGGACGCATGGCTGAGCTGGAGCGCGAGCGCGACAACCTCGTCGAGGTCGTCAACGGCGAAGGCACCGGCGGCAAGGCGCTCAAGGAGTTGATGGACCGCAACCGCACTCTCACCGAGCAGCTCGACCGGGCCGAGCAACTCGCCATGAGTCTTTCCGAATTGAACAAGGAAAAGGATGACGACATCGCCCTGCTCAAGAGCGAGGTCACCCGCATCAAGCTCGAGCGCGACCAGCTCCTCGCGGAAAACCAACGTCACCAGCAGAGCATCGAGGATCTCCAGCGCAAACTGGAGCTTCTTTCCGACGGTCTCAGCGAAGCCGACAAGCACGCCCTCGCCAACGCCTCGCCGGTGGAGCGGCAGGAGAACGAACTGCTCCGCTCCATGGTGTTGAAACAGCTCCGCCGTCAGGCGCAGATGAAACAGGCCAAGGCGCTCCTCCTCAAACAACTCGATAAAGTCGGGGCCCGCTCCGACGTCCTCATCGGCCTGGTCGAGGACATGGCCCGCGGCTCGCAACTCACCGACGAGGAAAAAGCGCTCTTCAAATCCCCGCGCTTCGCGGAGATCCTCGAAGCCGCCTCGCCCCCGGACGGCGGCGACGCCACCTCCCCCGCCCCCTCGGGCGAAACCGCCGACGGCGGCGCGGTGATGTCCGCCACCCTCGTCGCCGCCGGGAACGGTCCCGCGCCCGGGGAGATCGACCTCGACAGCCTCGTCGAAGATCAAAAGCTCGGCGTGGAGCTTTCCCAAATCGACAAGGTGGCCCGGCTCGATTTCAAGGAAGGACGCTACAGCGAAGCCGAGGCCGGTTTCCTCGAATACCTCCGCTACGTTCCCCGCAGCGTTCCCTGTCTCTGCAATCTCGGTGTCCTCAAGATCGCGATGAAAAACTACAGCGAGGCGGGCTACTACCTTGAAAAAGCTCTCGCGATCGACGCGGAGTCCGGGCTGGCGAACTATCTGCTCGGGCGCACTTACTTCCTTCAGGACAAACTCGACGACGCCCTCACCAAGCTCGAAACCGGCCTGACCCACGACCCGCAAAACGCCAAAGCGCACAACTGTGTCGGGGTCATCTCCACCCGTAAGGGCTGGGTCGAGCGAGCCGAGGAGGCCTTCACCCACGCGGTCTCGATCGATCCCGATTACGGAGACGCCCATTTCAATCTGGCGGTGCTCCACGCGACCAAAAACGAACCCAATCCGCAGGAGGCCGGGAAGCACTATTTCCGCGCGCTGCACCTCGGCATCCCCCGCGACGCCTCGATCGAGGGATTTCTCAAGGAGTTCGAAGAAGCCGGTGTCTCCGTCGGGATGCGGTGAGCTAGGAGTTAGGAGTTAGGAGTTAGGAGCTGGAAGCTAGGCTTCACGGAGCGATGTTGTGCTTGTTGAAAAAGGCCTGCATCTCCTCGACGCCGAAGTCGGCGAGCATCAATTCGCCGCACGTCAGGGTCGGGGCGCAGCTCTGGCCGGAGATCCGACGCATCTCCTCGTAGGCCGCCGAATCGGCGATGACGTCGATCTCGGTGAAAGCGAAGCCGTCTTTTTTCAAGTAGGCGACGGCCTCGACGCACCAGGGACAGCCCGGCTTGACATACACTTTGAGTTCGGGTTCGGCGGACATGGGGAATTCGGAAAAAGAGAACGCAGCCCGGACGACCAAGGTCATTCATCGTCGCCCAACTGCGTCACTTCGTACCCCTTTTTCCGCAGCAGGTCAACCACGCTGTTTTCCCCCACGAGATGCCCCGCGCCGACGAGGAACAAGACATCGCGGTCCGTCGCGAGATGTTTTTCGATCTCGGGAATCCAGTTGCGGTTTCGATCGGTGAGAAGCACCTCGCGCAAGCGCGGATGCGAGTCGGTCTGCTCAAGGATGAGTTCGCCCAGCGCCTCCGCGTCGCCGGACCGCCAGGCGGCGACGATGGCGTCGAAAATCTCGGCGGAGTCCTCGACTTTTTCGAGAGCTTCCACGAGCAATTGCTCGATGAGGACCGCCTCGAATTCATCAAAAAGGGAAATTTGGTAGGCCGCCGTCTCGAGTCCCCGGCTCGGTTTTCCGTCGGCGACGCTCTTCCCGTAATAAATCATCTCCAGCCCCAGTTGGGGTTTCGCCCCGCCGCGCATGGCCTCGATCGAACCCAGGGTGAGGTAGGCCATCCCCGGAGTGAAACGGTCGAAGAGGCCCCTCGGCATGTCGTGTTTTTCGAGATAGGCGTGGAGCTGTTGCATCGTTGCGGCGGACAGTTTGTCGGCGAGGGTCTCGCCCTCGGGCAGCGATCCGAGAGCCACCAGTTCCCGCGCGTTGTCGGGATCTTGCATCCCGGCCATGTCGATCTCGAAAACCAACTCGTCGGCCCCGGCATAGATCCGGTCGAAAACCGCCGGAAGGGGAAAGTCCTTTTCCCGCAGGAGATGGACCGACCCGGCGAGGTAGACGGTCGAGTCCGCGTCGGTGATCTTCCAGACGGGTGCCATCGCCGTTTCCTGCGCCTCGGCCCCGACGGGCGCACCCGCGAGAAGCGCGAGGAGAGTGGAGAGGCAGCGGAGCGTTCGCATTGTCATGGTGGTCGCGGAATCCCTGTTGTGGTATCGTGAAGATGCCTAACGAACCGCTCACAGGTCGAGGAAATTCCGCAGGATCGCTTTGCCCGAGTTGGTCAGGATGGATTCGGGATGGAACTGCACGCCGTGGATAGGGAAATCCTTGTGGCGCAGCCCCATGATCTCCCCTTCGGCGGTCTCAGCGGTGATCTCGAGACAGTCGGGCAGGGTCTCGCGCTTCACGATGAGCGAATGGTAGCGGGTCGCCTCGAAGGGAGATTCGATCCCTTGGAAGAGATATTCCCCGTTGTGGAGCACCGGCGAGGTTTTGCCGTGCATGAGCCGGTCGGCGCGCACCACCTCGCCTCCGAAGACTTCGCCGATGCACTGGTGCCCGAGACACACGCCGAAGAGCGGAATCTCCGCCCCGAAGGTGCGGATGACATCACTGCTGATCCCAGCCTCGGCGGGCGTGCAGGGTCCGGGGGAAATGCAGATGCGAGCGGGCGCTTTTTCCCGGATTTCGTCGAGGGTGATGTCGTCGTTGCGGCGCACCTCCATCTCGGCCCCGAGCTCGCCGAAATACTGGACGAGGTTGTAGGTGAAGGAATCGTAGTTGTCGATGACGAGGAGCATGTCGCGGGAATGTATTTCCCCGATGCCTCACGGTCAACCGTCTCCCGGGATTGATTCCGGGGCGGAAATGGCGCACAGTCGGGAGGGTATGGTCCCCCGCTCCACCCTCTCAACCGGTTTTCTCCCTTCCTCCCGTCCGTTGAAACCCTCTTTTCATCCCCTCTTTCCGCTCGCCGCCGCCGCCGCGATGCTGCTGCCGGTTCCCGGCGACGGCGCGGACCCGTCCATGCAACAAGACAAACTCAGCGCTATCGACGCCGCCATCGAAACCGCCATCGACAACGGTGACATTCCCGGTGCGGTTCTCTGGCTGGAGAGCAAAGGGGAGATCCACCACAAGGCCTACGGACGCCGGCTCGTCACCCCCGGGTCCGAGGAGATGACGGGGGACACGATTTTCGACGTCGCCAGCCTCACCAAGGTGATGGCCACCACCCCGGCGATTTTGAAACTGCTCGAAGAGGGGCGGCTCGATCTCGACGACCCCGTCTCCCGGCACATCCCGGAATTTCTCTCCGGCGGAGTGCGTCCCGAGGCGAACGAATCGGATGACTCGGGCGACTCCCCGGTGACGCCCGAGGACAGGAAAAGCATCACCGTCCGCCATCTCCTCACCCATCAGAGCGGGCTGCCGCCGGGGATATTTCTCAGCGAGGGGGATTTCTGGGGGCACCGGGAAGGCGTCCGCCGCGCCGCCACCGTGGGTCTCATCGAAAAACCGGGAACCCGTTTCCGCTACAGCGATGTGAATTTCATCCTCCTCGGGGAAATCGTCGCCCGCGTCTCCGGACAGCGCCTCGACCAATTCACGCGGACCCATTTTTTCGAACCGCTCGGGATGACGGATACGACTTTCCTCCCCGCCGCCACGAGTCACCGCCGCATCGCGCCAACCACGGTGGTGGAGGGATACGGACTCCTCCGGGGGCAGGTCCACGATCCCACCTCCCGCCGCATGGAGGGTGTCGCGGGACATGCCGGGCTTTTCTCCAGCGCCAAGGATGTCGCCACCTATGTGCGCACCTGGCTCGCGGGAGGTGGTTCCATGCTCGGTGCCGAGACCGTGGGAGAAGCCACCACAAACCAGCTCCCCGCTTCGATGGAGGCGAAACGCGGACTGGGCTGGGACATCCACTCGCGCTTCTCCAGCCAGCGCGGTGAAAAGTTTCCGCGGGAGGGCTTCGGACACACCGGCTGGACCGGCACCTCGATCTGGGTCGATCCCGCTTCGGAGACCTTCCTGATTCTGCTCTCCAATCGCAACCACCCCAGCGAGGAGGGACGGATCAAACCGCTCCGCATCCAAGTGGGCACCCTCGCCGCCGAGGCGGTCGGATACACCAAAACGATCCCTCTCAGCCAGATCGAACGCCGCTCCGAAGCCTCCGAATCTTCTGCAACGGCGGCCACTGCGGCGGGAGATCCCGTGGTGGTGCGCAACGGCATCGACGTGCTCGAACGGGACGGCTTCGCCCCGCTCGTCGGGAAAAAAATCGGCCTCATCACCAACCACACCGGCATCAACCACCAGCGCCGCTCCACCATCGACCTGCTCGCCGGAGCGCCGAACGTCGAACTGGTCGCTCTCTTTTCCCCCGAGCACGGCATCCGCGGCGTCAGCGAAGCCGACTCCATCGACGACGGCCACGACGCCGCCACCGGCCTGCCGGTCTACAGTCTCTACCAAAGCGAGACGCGCAAACCCAGCCCGGAGCAACTGAAGGGACTCGACGCCCTCGTCTTCGACATCCAGGACATCGGCTGCCGTTTCTACACCTACGTCTCGACGATGGGCCTCGCCCTGGAGGCGGCCAAAGAGGCGGGCATCCCCTTCGTCGTCCTCGACCGGGTCAATCCCATCGGCGGCGTCCTCGTCGACGGTCCCGTTCGCAAGGGCGAGGGCAATGACTTCGTCGCCTTTCACGACATCCCGGTGCAGCACGGCATGACCGTGGGGGAACTCGCGGGACTTTTCAACGCCGAGCGCAAGGTCGAGGCCGAACTCCGGGTCATCCGGGTCGAAGGCTGGTCGCCTGAGATGCGCTTCGACGAGACCGGCCTGCCCTGGGTCAATCCCTCGCCCAACATGCGCAGCCTCACCCAGGCGCTGCTCTATCCCGGCGTGGGACTGGTCGAGTTCACCAATCTCTCCGTCGGACGCGGCACCGACACGCCCTTCGAACACATCGGAGCGCCCTGGCTGCACGACGGACGTCTCGCCCGCCAGTTGAACGACGAAAAGATCCCCGGGATCCAATTTCTCCCGACCCGTTTCACCCCCGCCGCCAGCGTCTACGAAGGCGAGGACTGCGCCGGCGTGCGATTTTTCATCACCGACCGGGACCGTCTCCGCCCCCTCGATCTCGGCATCGCCCTGATGCGCCAGATTCACCAACAGGCGGGCGACACCTTCAACCTGGCGGAAAAGGGCAATGTGCTCCTGCGCCATCCCGAGACCATCGCCCTCCTCCTCCGGGGAGCCGACCGCACCGAAATCCGGGCGTCCTGGCAGCCGGAACTCAATGAATTCTTGAAACGGCGCGAGCCTTTCCTACTGTATCCGAGGAACTGAGTCACCACAGCCGGCATGGGAAGACGATCACAGAACGGAACCAATCGGGGAAAGCACGATCCCTCGCGCTTTTCGGCGGACCGCTACGAGCGCCCGCAATTGGAAACTCCGAACGGTGCGAAGCGCATCCTGATGCATTCCTGCTGCGCCCCCTGCGCGGCGGAGGTGATGGACGCCCTCGCCGCGTCGCAAATCGAGACCACGATTTTCTTTTACAACCCCAACATTCATCCCCGGGACGAATACGAGATCCGCAAGGAGGAGAACATCCGCTACGCCGAAAAGCTCGGCATGGCCTTCGTCGACTGGGACTACAACGTGCGCGACTGGTTCGACCGCACCAAGGGGATGGAGTGGGAGCCCGAGCGAGGAGTCCGCTGCACCGCCTGCTTTGACATGCGTTTCGAAGTGACCGCCGACTACGCCGCCGAACACGGATTCGATCTCATCTCCAGCACCCTCGGCATTTCCCGCTGGAAAAACATGGAACAGATCAACGGCTGCGGCGAACGGGCTGCGGCCCGCCATCCCGGCATGTCCTACTGGACCTTCAACTGGCGGAAGGAGGGTGGTGCCCAGCGCATGATCGAAATCTCCAAGCGCGAGGAGTTTTACCAGCAGGAATACTGCGGCTGTGTCTACAGCCTGCGCGACACCAACGCCTGGCGGGAATCGAAGGACCGTCCCAAGATCAAACGCCTCGTGAAGTTCTACGGCCGCGATGCGGTGGTGGACGAATGAATGGGCGGAGAGGCGCTTCGCCCCCTGCCGTTCCGGTTCAGTTCATTCCCCCGCCAATCGCAATGCCTCGGCGCGGAGGGCTTCCCCGATGCGGAACTGATTCGCGTCGAGAGCATCCAAGAGCGGGCGGATCGCGGGGACGACCCCCACCTGCTTTGCCTTGAGGAGAAGCCCAACGGTCCCTGTGACCGGAACGCCGAGCCTTCTGGCCGCCTCACGCGCCTTCCGGTCATCGAGAATGAATGCGAGTGCGTGTCTCGTAGGCCAGAGCGATTGCTTCCGACTCGCCCGCATCCACGACCAAGTGCAGGGCGGCGACCATGCCCACATCAACAGGGACCTTAACGACCATCCATGGAGGAAGTAGCCCGAACTCCAGTTCGACAGCAGGCGGTGCCATCACCGGTTCAATCAAGGCGGGAAGGAGGTCGAGATACCCGATCCTCTCCAAGCCGATCAGGCACGCGCTGTCGACGACGGCAGCCGTCTTCACCATGCCGTCTCGTCGGCGAGTTCATCGGCGGTGTAGTCCACCACCGGGATGCAGTAGTGCCCCAGAACGTCAATGAAGGCCCGCTTCGTGTAGCCTGCCAATTCGGCCGCCTGCCCCAGAGAGAGGCGCCCGAGCTCATAAAATTTCAACGCCATCATCAAACGGCCCTCGCCCGCGTCGACGAAGGGAGGGAGGGTGGACGAGTCCAAAGCGCTAGTGGAGGACACCATGGAAGGAGCATACGACATCGCCAGGGCGAAGGCAACGTCGAAACGGTCGGCAAGAGGGCAGCGGGCAGGCAGGGAGGAAAGGTGCGTTGCCCTCCCGAGTAGTTCCAGACACCGTGGCGGGCTGAAGCGACGATTTTGTCCCAGTGGACACTTGCGGATTGCCGGGAGTTTGGGATGCCTCCCGACCGCCGACCGCGTTTTCCGATTCCAACCCATCCCCGCCGCCCGACACCGTCCGCAATGAGCCAACGCAGTTCTTCCGATCCGCCCGACGCCACCCCCGCACCCCGCTCCCGCACATCAACCGCTCCGGCGAAGAAGGATGGGGAGAAATCAGGAGAACCCGCCTGGACAACCGATGACGCGTCGGAAACCTACGGCATCAATCACTGGGGGGCCGGTTATTATTCGATCTCGCGCCGCGGCGAAGTGGTCGTGGATCTCACCGATCGCGCGACTGGTTCCCCCCATGCGACAAGTCTTCCCAAGATCCTCGACGAACTCGATGAACGCGGGATACGGCCTCCTCTGCTGCTGCGTTTTCCCCGCATCCTGGAACGGCGCATCGAGGAACTCTACCACGGTTTCGCCAAGGCGATCAGCGATTTGGAATACGGCGGCATCTACCGCGGGGTCTTCCCCATCAAGGTGAACCAGCAGCAGCAGGTCGCCGAAGAGGTCGCGGCCTACGGACGGCGTTTTCACTACGGCTTTGAAGTCGGCAGCAAGCCCGAGCTCATCGCCGCACTGGCCTATCTCAAGGACTCCGACGCGCTCCTCGTCTGCAACGGCTACAAGGACGAAGAGTTCATCGACCTGGCTCTCTATGGCCAGCTCATGGGCCTGCGCGTGGTCATGGTTTTGGAAATGCCCCACGAACTCGACATCATCGAAGAGCGCTCCGCCGCCCTCGGGGTGGAGCCGGTCATCGGGGTGCGGGTGAAACTTTCCGCCGAAGGCGCCGGTCAGTGGGCCAAGTCGGGCGGCGAAAAAAGTCCCTTCGGCCTGAACCTGGCCCAACTCGTCGAGACCGTCGAACGGCTCCGCGAACGCGGGCGTCTCGGCTGGCTGCGGATGCTGCATTGTCACCAGGGCTCGCAGATCCCCGACCTCACGATCATCCGCCGCGCCATCGAGGAGACCGCCCGCATTTATGCCGGTCTCGTCGGGGAGGGCGCTCCGATGGGACTGCTCAATCTCGGCGGCGGACTGGCGGTGGACTACGACGGTTCCCGTTCGACCCGCTCCACCAGCGCCAACTACTCCATCGAAGAGTATTGCCACAGCCTCGTCGACGCCGTGAAATGGGTCCTCGACGAAAGCGGTGTGGAGCATCCCACCCTGGTGACGGAATCGGGCCGTTCCATGGTCGCCCACTACTCCATGCTCGCCCTTGAGATCCTCGATGTGAACCGTTTTGAAAATCGGGATGAGCTCACGGTCAACGCCGGGGACAACGAAACTCTCGTCGCCCTCGCGGAAGTGGCTCGCGGGATCACCGCGGACAACCTGCTCGAATCTTTCGGCAAGGCCAACCGCCACCGCGAAGAGCTGCACGAAAATTTCCTCACCGGCGACATCAGCCTGCGGGAGCGCGCCGTCTGCGAACAGTGCTACTGGCGGGCCATGACCGACATCGCGCGGGAGACCCAACAGCTCCGCTACGTCCCCGAGGAGCTGCGCGATCTCTCGGGCCTGCTCGCCGATCAGTACTACGGGAATTTCAGCATTTTCCAGTCCATCGCCGACTCGTGGGCGATCGACTGCGCCTTCCCGGTGATGCCGCTGCACCGCCTCGCCGAGCGCCCCACCCGCCGGGGGGTGATCCACGACGTGACCTGCGACTGCGACGGGATGATCAAAAAATACGTCTCCAGTTCCGAGGTGATGGAGTCCCTGCCCATTCACGAAACGAAAGAAAACGAATCCTACTACCTCGGTATTTTCCTCGTCGGAGCCTACCAAGAGACCCTCAGCGACCTCCACAATCTGTTCGGCGACACCCACGCGGTCAGCGTCGATGTGGTCAACGGCCGGGTCACTTTTTCCCGGGAGGTCGAGGGAGACTCCGTCGCCGACGTGCTCGAATACGTGGAGCACGACCCCAAAAAACTCGTCGAGCAATTCCGCGAACTCGCCGAGACCGCCATCTCCGAGGGGCGGATCACCGCGGTCCAGCGCCGCAAGGCCCTCGAGGCCTACCGCATCGGCATGTCTGGATACACCTATTTCGAAAGCTGAATATTCATGTCCGGAACCGTAACCCAATTCATCGAACGGCATTATCGCCACTTCAACGCCGCCACCCTCGTCGACGCCGCCAACGGCTGGCGGGACCTGCTCGACTCGGGCGGACGCATGTTCTTCACCATGGGCGGAGCGATGAGCACCGCCGAGCTGGGCCTCTCCCTCGCCGAGATGATCCGCGCCGATAAAATCCACGCGATCTGCTGCACCGGCGCCAATCTCGAGGAGGACCTCTACAATCTCGTCGCCCACGACCACTACCGGCGCATCCCGAACTGGCGTGACCTCACTCCCGAGCAGGAGCAGGCGCTCCTCGAACAGCACCTCAACCGCGTCACCGACACCTGCATCCCGGAGGAAGAAGCGTTCCGCCGACTGGAGCATGTCATCCTCGACGAATGGCAGTCCGCCGACGCGGAGGGACGGCGGCATTTTCCGCATGAATTTCTTTACCGCATCCTCCGCAGCGGCAAACTGGAGAGCGAATACCAGATCGATCCCGCCGACAGTTGGCTCGTGGCGGCCTGCGAAAAGGATCTCCCGATGTTCGTCCCCGGTTGGGAAGACAGCACCTCGGGCAACATTTTCGCCTCGCACTGCCTCCGCGGCAGCGTGAAAAACGTTCACGTCGTCCGCACCGGGATCGAGTACATGATGGAACTCGCGAAGTGGTACACCGCCACGGCCCCTTCCTCACCACTCGGATTTTTCCAGATCGGCGGAGGCATCTCGGGGGATTTCCCCATCTGCGTGGTACCGATGCTGGAGCAGGATTTCGGGATGAAAGACGTGCCGCTCTGGGCCTATTTCTGTCAAATCAGCGACTCAACGACGAGCTATGGCTCCTACTCGGGGGCGATCCCCAATGAAAAAATCACCTGGGGAAAACTCGGCGTCACCACCCCGAAATACGTCATCGAGTCCGACGCCTCCATCGTCGCACCGCTGGTCTTCGCGCACGTCTTGGGGTGGTAAAACGGACTGGCCTCACTCCAGCACCTGAATGTCGTCGGCACCGGATGATTCCAGTCCCGCAGCGGGCGCGTTGGCGGTCGACGCGGTGTAGGCCATGATCGTATGTTGCCCCGCGAGGGGAACACCGCTGGCGATGTCCGCGGTGAGGAACCGTCCCTTCCTGGCGGGACTGACCTCGAGTCTCGCGACGGTCACTCCCTGGTCATCGACGACGGAAAGGGCCGTCCCCGGTTCGATCTGGAGAAACCGGGTCGATCGGATCAGGACAAATTTTCCGGCCGTATCAATGTGGTGAATCGTGCCGACGGGAAGCTGCATCGGCGGCAGCGCGGGTGCCACCGCCGCGGGCGTTTCCTCCGCCGGAGCATCCTTCTTCCACGGCAAGGTCACGCACGCGGGCAGGCAACACGCGAGAGCGCTGCCGAGGAGTAACCGGGAGATGGCGGGCGGAGAGGGCACGGGGGTGGAGGTGTTGAGGTGTTCAGGGATTCAGGAATCGGAGCGGAGATGGCCGGAATGAAGTGAAGTCAATTGAGGCGTTGCGAGTAGAGGAACATGCCAATGTTCCCCGGGCTTGGAGGTGATGCGTTCGGAAGTGAAGTCGATTGAGGGATTGCGAGTAGAGGAACATGCCAATGTTCCCCGGGCTTGGAGGTGATGCGTTCAGAAGTGAAGTCGATTGAGGCGTTGCGAGTAGAGGAACATGCCAATGTTCCCGGGGGGTGATGCGTTCAGGGATTGTGGAGGAGACGCCAGTCGCCTTTGAGGACATAGACGGGGTCCAGCCCCATCAATTCGCGAAGCCGCGCGGCGACCTCGGCGCTGCGGGCGCAGGCATCGCCGTCGCAGTAGACGATGACGGGCCGGTCGAAGGCGGCCTGGAGACTTTCCTGACTGTGAAACAAAAGATCTCCCCACTCCTCTGGATTGAGCAGGATGGCACCGGGGAGATGCCCGGCTTCGTAGTCCGTCCGGCGCCGCGCATCGATCCAGACGACCTCTCCGGCGGCGACGAGACTCCTCGCTTTCTCCAGGGAAAGGCTCCACCGCATCTCCGCAGGATCGGCCACTTCATACCAAGGCGGTCGGCGCGGGTGGAAGATCGTCGCGGCGGTCCCCGCCACGGCGGCCAGGGCGAGCAGGAGTCCGGCCTGTTTCCACGCGTTCATGCTGTCACTGGATCGAGAAATAGGCGAGCGGATTGGCGTAGGGTTCGAGTTCGCAATCGGTCTCCAGGCGGACGATGCCGAGGAGGCTGGACTCGGTCGAGGTCGGCGTGAGTTCGAGATGATAAAGGCGGCCTTTCTCCACCTCGACGAGCTCGCATGCGACTTCCGCCCGCTTGCTTTCCGCGCGGAGAACGTGGACGGGCTCCTCGCGCACGACGCGAAAGACCACCGTCTTTTGGACCGGCTCACTCCCCACCGCCCAGGTCGTCATCGGTTCCTCGATCTGATAGATGGGTTCGATCTCGATGCGGGTGCTGAGAAAAAAAGGCCGCTCCTGTTGCTCGGTCAGGACGGTAATTTTCCGCTCGGCGTCGCCCCGGAGTTTTTCGACATCGAAAAGTCCGGTGATGGTCGCCGTGATCCCCGCCGGGATGGGATTGTGATCGATCGACACGGCGAGGCATTCGCAACCACTCTCCAGCTTGACGATGCGAAGCGGAACGGCGGCGGTGTTTTCCACCGAAAAGCGCACCTCGACCGTCTTGGTCCCGGCCTCGGCCGGAATGACCCGGGAGACCGGGCGGAAAACGAGATCCCCGACCTGGCGGCGCGCTTCGAGGATCTTTGCGGCGGGTTTTGCAGTGGCAACGGTGGTTGTCGCGTCAGGAAGCGACGGCGCGTCCACCGGCGGGAACCAGTGGTAGATCATGAAATAAATGATCACCCCGCTGACCGACACAAACAGCCACGAGGGAAACGTGATCCTCGCGAGCTTGCGGTGACGCGCGAAATTCCCCCGGAAGGCCGCCACCACGAGCACCAGGATGAAGGGCACGTTCACCACCGCGAGGATGATGTGCGGGATGAGAATCGCCAGGTAGATGCGCCGGGCCAGCGGGTAGGCTTTCGGGAACTCGGTGTGTCCGACGCTGTAATGATAGGTCAGATAAGAAACGAGAAACGCCGCCGAACTGATCAGCGCGCCCACCATCACATTGCGGTGGGCGTCTCGACGTCCCGATTTGATGAGGAAAAATCCGATGAGCAACAACACGGTGCTGAGCGAGTTCAGCGCGGCGTTGAGCGGGGGGAAAATCGCGAGGTCGAGCGCGGCGAGAATCGGGTTCATGACCATGACAAGGGCGGCGACCACGGCTCACTGGAAATCGTCCAGCCGGAGTTTCGGATCCAGGACCATGCGGAGATCGCGGCGGAGTCGTTCGAACTCCGACTCCGCGACCGGCGGATTCATCACGTCGTAGTAGCCGCGGATGTTCGCATCCCCGTCGACGATGGCGAGGCGCTGGTCGTGGGCGAACGGCCCCTGCGAGGCGATCAGAGCGGGGTCGGTGATCTCTTCGGTGGCGAAAAATTTGAACTGCGTCAGCATGTATTTGCTAAACCCCTCGGGATCGCCGGTGAGAAACCACCAGTCGGGGGAATCCACTCCCTTTTCTTTCACCCAGGCGTCCATCTTCTCCGGCGTGTCCCCGGCGGGATTGACGCTGATGGAGACGAGGCGGAACTGAGGATCGTCTCCGAACTCGGCCTCCAGCATCTTCATGATCGCGGCGAGGCCCAGGCAGCCGGCCGGGCAGTCGGTGTATTGGTAGCCGACCACATAGACCTTGTCGCGCAGTTGCCCGAGGGAGACCTTCTCCCCGGTGCGGTTGATCGCCTCGAGGTCGGTTTCGAGCCGGGCGATATGGGGCGGGCGCCAGTTTTCCATTTCGTAGCCACGACGGACGAGATAGGCGCGGGTCACGAAGATGGAGCCGAGAGCGATGATCAGGCAGACTCCGATAATGGATCCCCACCAGGCGATCAGTTTGTTGCGCATCTCCCGCTTTGCGTCCGATTCGTTGTTTTCCGCTTCCATGTTTTTCCTTTCCTTCCACCACTGATTACGTTTCAAACCGCCACCCCGCGCCACGCCAGATAGCCCGCGATCATCATCAGGGGCAGATAGAGAAGCGTGTACAAAAAGAGCGAGCGGGCGTCTTCGCGTTTCCCGCTTTTCAAAAATCGCCAGGAGAGCAGCGCCATCACCCCGGCAAGAAGACCGCCACCGACCGCCCCCCCTATCGACATGTGAGGCGTGAGAAAGGGGAAGGCGATCGACAATACGGTGAGGATGAGGGAGTAGGAGAGGGCGATGCGGGCGGTGCGGCTGCCGCTCTCATCGTCGTTGGACCACATTTTGAATCCCCCCCGGATGTATTCCTCCCGATACATCCAGTTGATCGCGGCGAAGTGTGGCAACTGCCAGAAAAAGAGCAGACCGAAGAGGTAAAAGGTCCCGGCGCTCAGCACCGGCTGGCCCCCGGCCATCCAGCCGATCAGCGGCGGGAAAGCCCCCGAAACGGCCCCAATCACCGTGTTGGTCGTGGAGACCCGCTTCATCGGCGTGTAGATGAAGAGGTAGGTCAGCAGGGTCAGACCGGCCATCACCGAGGACCAGGTGTTGATCTTCATCCCGAGGTGGATGAGCCCGAAGGCACAGAGGAGCCAGCCGATGATGAACGCGACCGGCTTCGGCATCCGGTTCGCCGGGAGGGGACGGTCCGAGGTCCGAACCATGCGCCGGTCGAACTCGACTTCCATGAGCTGGTTGAACACCGCCGCGCCCGCCGCCGCCAGGCTGGTCCCGAAAAACATGTGGAAAAAGGTGCTCCACGAGAAAGTATCCACTCCCTTGGTGGCCAGAAAATACCCGAAGCAGGAGGTCAGGACCACGAGCAGGCTGAGCCGCGCCTTCGTCAGGGAGACGACGTCGCCGCGGAGTTGCCGCAGGACGCCCGCGCTCTCCGGGCGTTCCGGGTGCTCCGCGCCTTCCGGGGGGATTTCAGTCTCTTGCCTCTCAGCCATCTTCTCTTTCGTGATGTTACGGAAACCTACCCCTGTCCGACCGGTTTGGCGAGGCCCGCCTCGACCGATTTGCCCCGTATCGCCTTCACCGCGAAGACGAAGGAGAAAGCCAGAATGGCGAGGCCGTTGAGGACGTGGAGATTGGTGATCCAAAAACTTTTCCCGGTCCCGATCACGGAGAGTCCGAGAACAATCTGGACGACAAACAAGCCGAGCAGGATGGTGGCATCACGATTCGCCGCCGCCTCGATGGAAGAGGACCTCCCCCGCAATCGCAACACCATTCCGACGACGAAGAGAAAGAGACAGAGCGCGGTGAACTTGTGCAGGAAAAGCAGGGCGATCATGGGATCCTCGAAGGAGGGGATCCACTGTCCCTGAGTCCGGAAGAGATCGTCATCGGCTAGGGCGTGCCTGTGAAAATGGCGCATCGAAGCCCCGAAAACCAACTGCAATCCCACCAGGGCGACGAGGGTGGTTCCGCCGATCCGCAAAAAGCGCTGTTCCGAAACGGACGCGGCGTAGCCCAGTCGCGGCCAGTCCTCCCCAGAAACCATCACGATGAGAATGAGGACACAGAAAAAAGCCTGCGCGAAACAACCGTGGACCACCGCGAAGGCATTGGAAATCTCCGTCACCCGCAAGCCCCCGAAAATGGCCTGCGTGGTCACCATGAGGAGCGCCAGCGCGGTGAGTTTCTGCAGGAGAGTCCAAGCGCGCCGACGACTGCGCCAACTCCACACCAGCCACGCCGGCGGCAGCAGGGCCAGCGCCAGACCGAGGGAGAGCCACTTTTGCTTGAGCACCGGATCGGTCCGCTCGCTCCCCGCAGCGATGAACACCCCGAGGACCACGGCCATGGTGACCACGAGGAGAAAGACCTCCAGCGCCCGCTTTCCAGAGCGAACGTAGGCCCAGCAGAACAGCGCGAGAACCAGGACCCCGACCAGCTTCGCGAGGAGACGGTGGCTGTGCTCGAGAAAGGGGATCATGTGTTCGAGCCATCCTGGTGGATTGAACGAACCGAGACTGAGCGGCCAGTCCGCGAAGACCATGCCGGCGTTTTTGGTGGTCGTGGCCGCCCCCCACCAGACCAGAAGGATGGCGACGAGCACCACCACTCGGGCGTAAAGGCGGAAAGGCCTGCTGGCGGGAAGAGGATTCATTTCGGATGGAATACGACGGCGTCACACCTGCCGACCTCTTTTCATTCCAAAAAGAGCCCGGGGTGCCGCGGCGCGTCCGACTCCCTCGGATCCTATCCCCCGCGCCCCTACTTCTTCGGAAGGAGGGGGTTCTGCGCCGCGTACCAGGTATCAAACTCTTCGCTGCTGACGGCCTTCACGTACGCCGCCATCTGGGCATGCCCCGCCCCACAAAGCTGGGCACAGACGATGTTCCACTCCCCTTCTTTGTCGGGGACAAACCACATCGGAATCTCGGAACCGGGGATGGCATCCTGCTGGCTGAACATGGGAATCACCGCGAGTCCGTGAATGACATCCTTCGAAGTCACCTGAATGACGACGGGACGGCCTACCGGAACGACGAGTTCGTTGATCGATACGAAGTCGTCGGCCGCATTGGGATCTTCCTCGACGAGCCCGACCGAGTTCGAACCGCTGTAACGCTCATAGGAGGTCAGCCCGACCATCTTGTCGGCCCCGGCATAGTGGAAGGTCCAACGATATTGCTCGCCGACCGCACGCAGGTTGACCACCTCTTCACCCACCGGACGTTCCTTGGAATCGGACCGGGTCGCCCAAAGGGGCAGGGCGAAGCCGAGGAGCAAGACGATTTCAACGATAACCACACCCACTTCGACGTGAGTCGAGAAATGCGAAGTAATTCCTTTGTAACTTGCCTTCGGGTTGTTTTTGCGGCGAAACTTCCAAAGAATCACCGCGAGAAACACGCTCCAACCGACAAAGAGGAAGGCCATAAACCAGTGTACCAAGGCAAGCATATGGTTTCCCACGTGACCGTGCCTTGATGCCACTTCGTGCATTCCTCCAATATCATTAATCCATTCGATCATATCTAAAAAATGTTACTATCCGGTTCCCTGCCTCTTGCGGGGTCGCCATTCCCGGTTGTCTCACCGGCTCGGAACGGCTGTGTTCTCCTCCTCTGCGAACCGCTTCGCCCGTTTCGCGAGGTAGACCATGAAGACGCCGATGCTGGCCAGCACCGCCACGAGCACCACCAACATGAAACCGATGGCGAGGTTCGCCGCCATCATGCCCTCGCCTTTGCTGCCGCTCATACACATGGGGCAGGCAAGGTAGAAAGTATCAACTAAAGAACTCAGGTTCATGGCACGGTAGTTACGAAACTCAGAGGACCAGGGTTTTGGTCTTTTTCAGAAAACGAATGCCATAGACCAGCATCGCGACGCCACAAAGGGCACTGCCCCATCCCATCACCTTGAACATCCCGGGCAATCCGGTCACCAGCAGACACCAAGCCGCGAACCCTCCGAAAAAAAAGGTCGAAACGGTGATAAAAGCGATGTGAAATGTTCTCAGGGACATGCCGGGATTTTTGTCAGGGGTTTATTGCGGTCTCAGCTTGAGAAGCCAGCCGCCGGTGGTCTTGAGGGTTTCGTATTGCTCCACGATGGGGTCGAATCCGGCGAAGAGGGTCACGACGATGAGACAGAAGGCGAGAATGCTGGTGAAAAGCATCAGCTTGTAAATGAGTCCCCGTTCGTGATTGAGGTGCATGAAGATGAGCGCCACGAGGCTCGCCTTGCAGGTGGCCACGGAGAGACCGATCAGGAAATCACCCGGGGTCGGGCCGGGAGGCCCTACGTCCAGCGGGGGAAAAAGCCCCAACGCCACCGTGATGATGGTGAAGATACCCAGGGCGATCCCTACTTTAGCGTAGGTCCTTTTTGTCTTGCTAAAGTCGTGCGTCACTTCGGCCATGGCTATGAAATCGTAGAGGAAAAACTATCAGAGAAAAGATACAAGGGGAGTCCGCTTAGAGGAGATACATGAGCGGGAAGAGGAAAATCCAGATGAGGTCGACAAAGTGCCAGAAGAGCCCACCCACTTCGACGCGGTTGGCGAGGTGTTCGGGATTCTTCAGGTAGAGCTTTTTCCCGAACACCACCATGTAGAGCAGGACGAGGGCTCCGCCGACCACGTGGATCCCGTGCAGGGCCGTCATCGTGAAATAGATCGCGTAGTAGTTGCCGTAGCGCGGGCCGTGATTGCCCATGAACTTGACCTGCTCGCGGGGAACCACGAGATGGCGCGAGGGCCCGTGATGCCCTTCTCCTCCGGTGGCTCCGGCGGCGGGATTGGTCTCGCTGGTGTGAACGGCGGCGTGTTTGTCCGACTCCTCGCCGTGCCCTTCTCCGCCCTCGCTACCTTCCGCGGGAACATGGACGTAGTAGACATTGAGGAAACGTCCCCGGATCATTTTCTCCGGAATGACTTCGCCGCGCTTTTCGTAGTAGGCCGCCATTTCCTGATAGTTTTTGCTCTGCTGGGTGAAGAAGCTCTGCTTGGCGGAATCGTCGCTGATGACCTCCCAGACGACCGACTCCCGCTGGTCCTGGGGAAGGACGAGCTGCATGTCCACTTCGTGTACTTCGAAAATGACATCGTCGCTGATCAGCTTGCCCTCGATCTTCACTCCGTCGCGATAGTTCATCGTCGTATCGCTGTGCGCGAGAATCTTGCGCGGATCGCCGTGCAGCGAAAAAGGCGCGGACGCTTCCACCGTCGCGGTCCCCTTGACCTCGATCGGGGCCGGGGTGGCTCCTTCGGCGAGTTCCGCGCGATAGCGCTTGCGGGCCTCGGCGAGGTTTTTCTTGAAGGTTCTCCGGTTCTCGTGGAACCAGGACTTGAAGGCCGATTCCGAGGCCAACTCGGTGCCGATGGTCTCCTCGGGTCCATCGATCACTTTGAACACCGGGAATTCGCCGTCATCGAGGTCTCTGAGGACCGCCGGAAGCGCGGAATGCAGGCCGAAGGTGACCTTCTCCCCGCTGAAGCGAATCTTGTCGGTGTCGTCGATGATGACCCCTTCCATGACCGAGTTGTCCACCAGCTTGATGCCGTGGTGATGGTTCAACTTGCTGTTGTACTCGACCATCTTGATGCACATGAAGACCGCGGCGCAGGCCACCACGAAATACATCCAGAGTTGATAGTTGCGCCACTTTCGCTCCTTGACCGAAACCCAGGCGAAAACCACTCCGACACTGGAGGCGATCAGAACCACGGTGTTGATCGCACCGAGCCAGACGAAGTTCTTGTGAACGCTCACTCCCCAGGGCCAGGGGTTATCGACTCCGTCCTGCACTCCGAGACGCAGGAAGACATAGGCGGAGAACAAGCCGCCGAAAAGCATCACTTCGGAGGCGAGAAAGAGCCACACCCCCAGTTTCGCATTGTAAAGACCGGTGTCACGCCGCGGCGTCACTTCGTAAGGGATTTCCATGATCCTGAATTATTTTCGCTAATTGTACAAACTCTATCTATCCAAACCGGGCCCCTCACCGGGTGCCCGGCTCCGTCGCGGTCGTTGCCGCGGTTTCCGCTGATCCCTCGGAAAGGGCCGAGGGGTCATCCTCAAACTGGGGTGAAAAATCACGCGCCGCTCCGGGGACACTGTATTCGTAAGGTCCGCGGTAGGCGACCGGTTCGCTTGCAAAGTTCCCATGTGGGGGCGGGGTCGGTGTCGCCCACTCCAAGGTGGTGGCGTCCCAGGGGTTGTCACTGGTCACCTTCTTGCCGATGAAGACACTGAGGAACACATTGATGATGAAGGGCACCTGGAAAATCGCGAGGAGCCAGGCCGATCCCGAAGTGACGATGTTGAGATCGATCATCCGCAGAGGAGCGTCGGCCGGAATGACGTTGAGCATCTCCGCGATGTTCGACAGGAAGCTGTTCGGCTCGGCGAAGACCTGGTTGGAGAGCTGTTCGTAAGCCTTGCCGCCGTCGAAGGCGCGGCGGTGGAAACCGGCCATGCCCTGGATCATCATCGGGGCGAAGATGCCATTCATGAAAATCAGCGAAGGCCAGAAGTGGAGCTGGCCCAGCCGGGCGCTCATCATGCGACCGGTGATTTTGGGGAACCAATGGTAGATCCCGGCGAAGAGACCGAAGATCGTCCCCGGCGCCACCATGTAGTGGAAGTGACCGATCACGTAATAGGTGTCGTGCAGGTGCAAGTCCGTGAGGCTGAACGCCAGCGGGAGACCGGTGAGTCCGCCGATCCCGAACATCGGGATGAAAGCCGTCGCAAAGAGCATCGGCACATTGAACCGGATCGAACCGCCCCACATGGAGATGAGCAGAGAGGTGATAAGAACCACCGAGGGAATCGAAACCAACACCGTGGTCGTCTGGAAGAAGGTCGAAATCGCCGGTCCCATCCCGGTGATGTACATGTGGTGCGCCCAGACCAGGAAGGAAAGGAACCCGAGGATCATGACGGCATAAACCATCGTTTTGTATCCCCAGAGCGGTTTGCGGGTGTTGCAGGGAATGATCTCCGCCACGATCGCGAGGGCGGGGAGAATCAGCACGTAGACCTCGGGGTGGGCGAGGAACCAGAAGAGGTGTTGGTAGAGCAGCGGACTACCGCCCCCGGCGGCGTCGAAAGCCATCCCGCTGACATTCAGCCCCGTCGGGACGAAGAAGCTGGTCCCGGCCATCCGGTCCACCAACTGCAGGATCGCCGCCACTTCCAGCGGAGGGAAGGCGAGGAGAAGCAGGAAACCGGTCACCATCATCGCCCAAACGAAGAAGGGCAGACGCATCCAGGTCATCCCGCGGCAGCGCAGGTTGATGATGGTGCAGATGAAGTTCACCGCCCCGAGGAGCGAAGAACTGATGAGAAGAACCATTCCGACAAGCCACTGGGTCTGCCCCGTCCAGAAGAGGTCGCCGTAGTGGAGGTCGGTCGTCGTCGCGAGAGGAGAATAGTTCGTCCAGCCCGCTTTGGCGGCGCCCGAGGGGAGGAAAAAGCTCACGAACATGAGCACCCCGCCGAGGAGGTAGAGCCAGTAGCTCGCCATGTTGAGGCGCGGGAACGCCATGTCGGGAGCTCCGATTTGCAGGGGGGTCACGTAGTTGCCGAAGGCCCCGAAGGCGAGCGGCACCACCCCGAGGAAAATCATGATCGTCCCGTGCATCGCCCCGAACATATTGTAGAGGTCGCCAGTGACCCGTCCCCCGTCGTCGAGCCAGGCCTGGAACCAGGGCCAGTCGGCCAGCAACGGCACGGCGCGGTCTGGATAGGCGATGCTCCACCGCATCACCATCATCAGGAAAAAGCCGAAGGCCAGGAACACGAGAGCGGTGAAGCCGTACTGCAGCCCGATCACCTTGTGGTCGGTCGAAAAGATGTACTTCTTCCAGAAAGGCTCGTAATGCTCGTGATGATCGTGTTCATCATGAGATTCGGCGTGCGTGTGTTCTGCTGCTGCGCTCATACCTGTAATTCAAAAATATTCGTTGTCTTCGGCCCGAAGAATTCTCTCACCAAAAATCGTTTTCCGCCCGGATTCGGTCCGAGAGGACCCACCTTACGGCAGGGGTTCACCCGTCTGCAAGTCAACCTTTGCCCCCGGGAGGGCGGCATCGGCGGGAATCGCGAGCAATTCGGCTTCCGTGTAGGGGTTCGCTTTGCCGCTGAACTCTTCCCGGGCCGCCTGCACCATCTCCGTAGTGACTACGCCGTCTTCCCCTTCCGGGAGACTGCCAAATTCGCGCCGGATGTAAGTGAGGACCTGGGCGATCTTGTCATCGCCGAGGCTGTTCCACGGCGGCATCAACTGGCTGTAGGACCGTCCCGCCACGTGGAAGGGACCGTTGATGCCGTGCAGGAGGATCGCGCCCAGGCGACTCGTCCCTCCATCGACCCACTCGGATCCCACGAGCGGGGGAAATTGTCCGGTGACCCCGAGACCGGTGGCCTGGTGGCAGGCGACGCAGTTCGCGTAGACTTTTTTGCCATCGCTCATCCACCGGTCGATCCACGCCACCGCGGCGGCGTCATCGCCCCCCGCCCCGAGATCGGGACGCGGTTCGGGAATGTAATGGTCGCTGACGTAGATGCTGGATCCGAATCCGTTGCTCGTGCTGAAGAGATGACCTCCCCCGAAAATCAGGATGAGGGCGCTGATGGCCAGCACGGTGACGCCCACACGGCCTTCTTCCCCGCGTTGGAGGGACGGCTCGCGACGGGCCGCGTCGTGCAGGTCCACGGCACTCACGGTGCCCCGCTGGTAGTCGATGTTCTTGCTGTCTGGGGTATCCATCTGGATTTTCCTAATCTCGTACAAATTCTCTTACAACGCCACGCTCCACCTCACTCCCGCATGCTGGCGGGCAGCGGCTGATCCTTTTTCAGTGAAAGCAGATAATCGACCAGGGCCTCCGCTTCGGGGGTCGGCAGGAGCCCCTCCCCGTAGGGGGACTCTTCGTAAAGGTGCAGGTAGGCCGGCATGCCGCTTTCGGGGTCGAGTCCCTTGGGGTCACTGAGGTGGCGGTGCATCAGCGCACGCGCGGTGATGGGATGCTCGGCATTGCTGGGATCTTCCTCGACCGCTTGCGCCTGTTGCTCGCGCGCGGCTTTCTCGATACGATGTCCCACATTGGAAAGATCCTGTCCGATCCGCTGGTAGCCGAGCGGGGCGAACGATTCCGTGGCGTAATCCATTGGCTGGGTTTCGCGGGCGAAGCCGCCGTCTTCCTCTTCGCGGCCGCCCCAACCCACTCGCCACATGTCCGGACCGGCATAGGTCGGACGTATCACCTGGGTGTGGCAGTAGGAGCAGCCTTCGGCCGCGTAGATCTGACGACCGTAATCGCTCGCACCGTGCCGGAGATCGGCCTTATTGGGGTAGGAGAGCACGCCACCCGCGATTTCGTCTCCTTCCCCGTAAGGAATCGGTTCGGCATTGGACGCGCCGATGAAGGGGATCACGATGAGAAAAAGCCACGGAAAGAGAAAGGAGAGTCCTAGTCCGCCAAGCAGTTTCCAAAAATTGTTCGAGTTCATGCAATAAATGTCTTGGGAGCCAGCCGTCGCCTCAATGGATTCCGACCACCTCGCGCGCGTTCGCGGCTTCGCCCGGTTCGGTATGGAGGAGGGTCGGTCCCTCCGACTTGCGCCCCTTGCCGAGGAACATCAGGGCCAGTTGATACAAGAAGATGAAATTGGACAGGGTGATGAGGAACCAGGCGATGGCCCGTCCCACCACATAGGCGGACGCGTTGACGAAGGAAGCGGAGAAAATCTGATCCCACTGGGCGAGGTTCCCGCCCTGCGCGATTCCGCCGACCAGCATGGTCACGACCATGGTGACAATGCCGTAGGTGCTGAACCAGAAATGGGTCCGGATTCCCGTGGCACTGGGCCACTCGGCGCCGGTGACGCGGGGGACGATGAAGTAGATCGCCCCGAACATCGTCATCGAGAAGAAGCCGTAGTAGGCGAGGGTGTCCATCCCCACGAGGAAGTGGCTGAATTGCAGGTTTTTGCCGAAAACGAAAGTCGAACTCGTCGCCGAGAGCAGCGCCCACACCGCGAGCATCAGCATCCCCAGCATCGTGAACCGCAGCGAGGGACTGTATTCCCACAGCTTCGTGCAACCGCGCAGCGTCAGCATCAGGTTCACCACCGTGGCGAGGATCGCGAGCAGGCTGAAAATGGCGGCGGCACCGCTCACCGCCGACATCCAGGCGGGGAAAGGCCCCCCCATGTAGCGGGAGAATCCGGTCCATCCGGCGAGGACCGCGAGCAACCAGAAACTGGCTTGGGCGAGTGGGTAGCTGTAAATGGGGCGTCCCGAGATCTTGGGGATGATGTAATAGGCCACCGCGATGGCCACCGGCGCCATCCAGAAATAGATCAGGTTGGAGAGATACCAAGCGTTGGTCCCCGCCCCCATCACCGGAGCGCTGCCCTTGTTGATGACGAGGTTCGCGGTGAAGAAAATCCAGGGAAACCAAACCGCCGCCCCGATCAGGTAGAGCTCGGATACGTAAAAGAGCTTGTTGCGCCGATTCTGGAACATGGGGATCACCCAGACGACAATGCTGGCGTAGGAGATCGCGAGAACCGGCCAGATCCAGGCGGGAAAATCGAGCAGCGGAATGGAGCGTCCCGCCCCGACCCAAATGCTGAACACCGCGAGAGCGACCCCGGCGTTCCAGATGTGCCCGCAGACGATCAGGGCCACGGGATGCTCAAAGCGGGAGCGCGTCAGCCGGGCCATCAGCCACAGCATCACCCCGATGCCCGCCTGCATCGCCCAACCGTAGACGAGGGCGTTGCAGTGGACCGGGAAAAGTCGGCCGTATCCCAAGAAGGGACAGGCGTCCCAGAGCCCCGGCACCCGCAGCTTGATCGAACTCACCAAGCCCATCACCGTGGCGAAGAAAAGCCAGGCGGCGGCGCTGGTGAAAAAGAACATCACAGGATAGCGCGCGGAGCGGTCGATCGCCGCACGCTCGTTCAAATCCTCTGGTGTCGTTTGTGGCAGTGTCATAAAAAATTCCGGATTCTTCGTTGATCGGTCGGTTACTGGGCCGGCTTCGCCGGTGCCGGTTTGGCAGGCGCGGGCTTTGCCTCGGTGGGTTTCGCCTCGGCGGGCTTCGCGGGTGCGGGTTTTGCCTCGGCGGGCTTCGCGGGCGCGGGTTTCGCTTCAGCGGGCTTCTCCGCGGCAGGCTTCGCAGGAGCCGCCTTCGCCTCCGCAGGCTTTTCTGCGGCCGGTTTCTCGGGAGCGGGCTTCGCGTCGGCGGGTTTTTCCTCGGCCGGTTTTTCCGCCTGCTCCAATTGTTTCAAAAAGGTGGGGGAACCCGGCACCACGATGGTGGTCGCCTCGGGCTTCGGGGCCGCCTTGACGAGCGCTTCCAGCGCCTCGTCCACTTTGGTCTCGTCAACGAGCGCGCTTTGGCTCTCGCTCACTTCCTTCAGGTTGGCCCAGCGCTGCGCCGTCACTTCCGGGGTGAAATCCCCCTTGGCGGCGCGGTCCTCGAACGACTCGTGGCCGACGTAGCCGAAGAGAATCAAAGCGAGGAAGCCGAAGAAAACGAAGATCCCGAAAGCCCCGAGAATCAGCTTCGGTTTGGAACAGCACTTGTTGCTAGAATCAGTCATGAAATACGTATTTCCGCT
>JAAYAT010000179.1 GCA_012719225.1 Verrucomicrobiaceae bacterium | reverse complement strand
GACCGTACAAGCGCTCTTCGCGGCCAGCGGGAAAAGGAAATCCCAACCGGGTCGGACCTTCGCTCCCCTCGTGATCGCCGGACTCGCCCTCGCCGCCGACCTCCATCTCTACTCCACCGGTCAGGCCCTCGCGGTGCGGGCGGACTTGCCCCTGGTGTTTCACCTCGCTCTCGCCCTGCTCTGGTGGGTCGCAGGCGACCTCATCGTGCATCTCCCCCGGACCCGGAACACCTCATCCACCCGCCACGGACTCACCGGCATCGCGGCGGGACTGCTGCTCCTCGCCGCTGCGGCGACGACGGAGCGCTATGACTTCGGCCCGTGGCAGATCTATCCGCTCGCGGCCGTTCCGGTGCTGGCCTTCGCCTCCCGACTCCTCCTCCCGGCACTGTCCCGGATCCAAAATGCGGGCCTCGTGATCCTCCCCACCGCCTTCGCCGTGACCACGCTGCTCCTCGCCTCGAGCGCCGCCGCCGATGCCCTGAGACCCTGGCTTTTCCCGGAAAGGTCGGCCCCCCAAGGCCGGGAGAGCCACCGTCTCGCCGCTCCGGGCGAGGCGGGTGGCATCGTCGACGGCGCTTCGCGTCGTCTCCCCCGCGAGGTTGATGTGCGCTTCCGCGGTCAGGTCATGGTCCAGGTGAAAGCCCACCATCCCGGGCTCTTCCGCTCGTGGATGGAATCCCCGCTCTACGTGCGCACCTCGACCCTCACCCTCTTCGAAAGCGACGAGGTCCTCTCCCCGATCCGGAGCGGTCGCTGGCGCTACGACATCGACGACGGCGAGGAGGACCACGCCATCGTCCTGCGGGATTCGAAAAATCGCACGGCCCACCTCTACTCCCTCTACCTCTCGCGGGAATCGGCCGAGCGCATTCCCCTCCTCGCCGGTTCGGAGACCCTTTTCACCGAGGCGGTCTACGAATTCGCCGATGACTGGTACCAGCTCTCGCCCCCGGATGAAATCACCAGGCTGCGCTACACCGCCACCGCCCCTCTCCTCGCCCCTTTGTCCGATGCGGACGTCACCCGACTGCTGCCCCGGGATCGCTCCCGGGACAGCGGCATCCACCTCGGTCTCCCGCCCTCGCCGCTCGCCGCGCGGGTGACAGGGTTGACCTCCCGATTCGACCCTGTCGACCCGCTCGGCGGGATCCGGCGCTTTCTCGACGAAAAGACCCGCTATTCCCTGCGGTTCAAAACGCCCGAGGATTCCAGTCCGCTGGAGTCCTTTCTCTTCGGCGAAGGGCTGGGACACTGCGAGCACTACGCCGCCGCCACCGTGCTGATGCTGCGGAGTCTCGGGATCGCCTCCCGCGTGGCCTACGGATACGCCGGCGGGATCGCCGACCCCGGCAAGCGGATTCTCGCCTTTCGCGACAGCGATTTCCACGCCTGGGCCGAGATCCGCAGCCCGCGCGGCGACGACTGGATCGTCTTCGACACCACCCCGAAGAGCCCCGCCACCGCCGCACGTCCCCCCGCCGCCGTGACCCTGCCCGCGATCGAGGAGGCGCTCTATCACGACTACTCGGACTACGTGGCGGCCCCGGCGGAGTCGGGCTTCGCTTTCGGGGAAAAAATAGCCGAGCTCATCGCCCTGCTTTCCCGGCATTTTTTCCTCACCACCGGGGTCGGACTCGCCCTGCTCGCGGGGTTCTGGCGGCTCCTCCCGGGAAGAACGCGGAAACGCCCCGACAGCGGAAAGGCGGCTGCGACGGCACCGGCCGGAGCCGCCCTCCCTCCCGAATTCCTCCGCGAACTGGAGCGCGTCGGCGAGCGACTCGGAGTGCCCCGCAAGCCCGGCCACACCTGGCGCGAGTATCTCACCCGTATCGCGAAAGTGGCCTCCCCCTCCGACGATCTCGAAGCCGCCGTCGCCTATTATTATGGGGTGTGCTACATTGGGAAAGCACGCGACCGCACCGCCGAGGACCGCTTCCTCCTCCGCGTCCGCCAATGGCACGAAGCGCAACGGGCAATGGACCCGTCTCACTCCTAACCTCTCGATTTCGCTATTTCCACCTTCCCACTTTTTGACCTTCTATGGATGAACCTTACTGGCTGGACCGAACCCGCGGCTACATCGACCTCGCGATGCACCACGAGGCCTGGTGTGAACTGGACAATTTGCCCCCGGAAAAACGCGCCAGCCCCGAGGCGCAGGAAATGCGTATCATCATCCGCCTCGACCAGCAGGATACGGAGGAGGCGCTCTCCCTCAGCCTGCTCCTCTGCGACGCCCACCCCGACAACCACGCCGGTTTCATCCAGGGTGCCTACTGCCTGCACCAACTGGGACGCACCGACGAGGCCATCGACCATCTCCAATCCGGTCCCGAGACCCTCCTCGACGAACCCGTCTATTTTTACAACCTCGCCTGCTACGAACTCGCCCTGGGCAAGCCTCAGGCCGCCCTCACCTGGCTGAGACAATCCATCGAAATGGACCGCGCCTTTCGCGCGAGAGCGCTCACCGATCCCGATCTCGTCGCGATGCGCGACAGCATATAGCCCGATAGCCCGACATGAGCGATGCAGTGGAGGCGGCCTTTCGGCGCAATTTCGCGGAACGCGGGGAACTCGGAGCCTCGCTTTCGGTTTGGAAAAACGGAGTCGAGATCCATTCGCTCCATCACGGTTGGCGCGATCCCGAGCGGACCGCGCCGTGGGAATCCGACAGCTTCGTTCCGGTCTGGTCCGCCACCAAGGGACCGGCCGCGCTGACCATGCTGATGGCCCTCGAAGCGGCCGGACTCACCGCCCGCAGCCGCGTCGAAGAAATCTGGCCCGAACTGGGCGCCGCGCGCGGGACGGGCCTCACCTTCGCCCAGCTCCTCTCCCACCAGTCCGGACTCGCCGCCCTCTCGCCCGACAACCGCCCGCCCATCCTCAGCTACCGCGGTGTCGTCGCCGCGCTGGAGCGGCAGGCCCCCTTCTGGGAACCGGGGCGCGGCCATGGCTACCATCCCCGGACGCTCGGCTTTCTCCTCGACGAAGTCGTCCGCCGCCTCAGCGGAGGAACCTCTCTCGGAGAATACTGGAACGCCCGGCTCGCCGAGCCGCTCGGCATTGAATTCCGCATCGGCGATCTACCGCTCCGGGTCCTCGACCGCATCGCCACCGTCGTCCCGCCGAAACTCCAGCGCCCCACCGAACTGGAAATCCCGTTCTACCGCGCCCTCGCGCGGGAGGATTCCCTGCCCCGTGCCGCATTCGCCTCTCCGGCGGGAATGCGGGCGCTCAGCGACATCAACAAACTCGAATACCTACAGGCCGGGCTCCCCGCCCTCGGAGGAGTCGGCACCGCCCGCGGTCTCGCCAGATTCTACCAACTCCTCGCCAACGACGGAGTCCTCGACGAAGTCGCGGCGCTGCCCTCCCGCGTCGTCGAGACGGCCCGGACCCTCCAGACCTCCGGCGAGGACCACACCCTGATGATGCCGACCTCCTTCACCGCCGGATTCATGCGCGATCCGCTCCATCCCTCCGGGGAAAAGGCCCGCACCATCTTCGGCCCGTCGCCCCGCGCCTTCGGACAACCCGGAGCCGGAGGCAGTCATGCCTTCGCCGATCCCGACAGCGGTCTCTCCTTCGCCTACGTCATGAATCAAATGGAGTCCGGCATCCTCCCCAACCCGAAATCACTCGATCTCGTGGAGGAGGTGTATGCGAGCCTCGGGTAGCGCCTGATTTCGGAGATCGATGGCTGGGCTGCGTATCCCCCCGCTCGCCGATTTGTTGTGCCTCGGCTTTGCCGCGTGCATTCGAGCAAGTTAAGGTCGTGTTGACCACCAAAGCACTGCCGCAAACATCGTGAAAACGATGGCACCTCCCAGAAATCGAGGCAGAACGAAGCCCCCGACACTGGAACCACCACCCTTAGAAATCCGCCACAAAATCACTGCGATCATCAGCCCCAGTATTCCGAAAACCACACCGTATCCCGATAATGTGTGGAGGCTCGGTTCAGTCATATACCTCGGTACAACGTGGAGCGTAGGGGAGGGCTGAAAGCTCTTCCCTATCGCGGCTATTTATGCTGCTGCTTTTTGCGGCTTTCGGAATTCCATCCGCTTCGTGACGAAAAAGAGTAAAATTGGCAACCCGGCGATGAGTCCAAATGGAAAACCTTGGGAACACCAAAACACTGACAAGATCACAGACAACCAGAAGAACCAACCTTCTCGATTCTTCGACCCAAATCACACTACACGACAAAAATCAGCACCTTAAATCGTTAAAAATGAGTGATTTGTAAACAAATAGTTCTTGACTTTCGGTCAATGCGGCATGTTTTCCATGCTAAAAGCCTCTCTCATTGACCGCCTCCGTTCCGCCCTCCCCTGGAAAAACGCCCGACTGGAATGCCTCGGGTATCTCATT
>JAAYAT010000178.1 GCA_012719225.1 Verrucomicrobiaceae bacterium | reverse complement strand
CTGACCTTCGCGGTGCCCTTCGGCGTCTCACTTTATTCCAGCGCGGCGGAGCGGCGGAATCCTTCCCGGACGAAAAGCGGCGATCGTGATTAGAGAGGGTCAGATCGGTGAGGAAACAGGGTTGGTTACTATCGTCAAAAAATCTTGTTAAGACCTAGCCTCCTCGAGCCGACTCATTCGCAAGAACCGTCGTTTCCCGTTCCACCCTACGAACTTCCTATGACCAAAATCAGCCATGTCTCATCCGAGCACGCCACCCGCGACCGATATGCCGCCGCCGCGAAAGCCCCCGAGGCAGCCCTCTGCTGCCCGGTGACCTACGACCCGAAGTATCTCGAAGTCATTCCCGAGGAGGTCATCGAAAAAGACTATGGATGCGGCGATCCCTCGAAATACCTCAAGCCCGGAGAGACCGTGCTCGATCTCGGCAGCGGCACGGGCAAGATCTGCTTCATCGCCTCGCAGGTCGTCGGCCCGAGCGGTCGCGTCATCGGCGTGGACATGACCGATGATATGCTGGAGGTCGCCCGTCGCAATGCCCCCGTCGTGGCCGAAAAGATCGGCTACGCCAACGTCGAATTTCGCAAAGGCCGCATCCAGGATCTCGCCCTTGATCTGGAGATCCTCGACGCCGAATTGAAAAAGCGGCCCATCGAGGATGCCGCCTCCTTTCTCGCTGCCGACGAACTGGCCGAGGACCTGAGGGTGAAACATCCGCTCGTCGAGACCGACTCGGTCGATGTGGTCGTCTCGAACTGCGTCCTCAACCTTGTCGATGGCCAGCACAAGCGGCAGCTCTTCGACGAGATCTTCCGGGTTCTGAAGCTCGGCGGCCGCGCTGTCATCTCCGACATCGTCGGCGACGAGGAGGTGCCCGAAGATATGCAGCGCGATCCCATTCTCTGGAGCGGCTGCATCAGCGGGGCCTTCACCGAGGACGGTTTTTTGAAAGCCTTCGCGGACGCCGGATTCTACGGCATCGAAATCCTCAAACGCGATACCGAGCCATGGCAGACGGTCGAGGGCATCGAGTTCCGCAGCGTCACGATCCAGGCGTGGAAGGGCAAGCAGGGGGCGTGTCTGGAGCGAAACCAGGCCGTCATCTACAAGGGCCCCTTCGCGGCGGTGAAGGACGACGACGGTCATGTCATGGTTCGCGGCGAACGTTACGCCGTCTGCGACAAGACCTTCAATCTCTACAACAAGGCACCCTATGCCGGACTCTTCGAGTTGGTCGAACCGCTCCAGGCAATCCCGCCGGCTGAGGCGAAACCCTTCGATTGCTCGGGCATGCGGCTGCGCGACCCACGGGAGACGAAAGGGCAGGACTACAGTGCCACCACCGATGCGTCAACCTGCTGCGACGGCGGGAGCGGATCTTGCTGTTGATAAGGCTCAGCCGTTTATTCGAATTTGATATCTATTATGACACCCAACGAAAGACTCGCCCTCCTCGCCCCCGATCTCACCAGGGACTTCCCGCGCAGCCCGCGCGAGACCCTCGGTGGTTACGTCGTCGCCGCCCGCACCCTCGACAAATGCCGCGCCGTGCTCGCGGGCACGAATGGCGAATACCACTACGATTGCCCGCTCGACGGCACGCTCTTCGAATTCACCGGCATCGACTCCGGCGCATTCAAGGACTTCGTCGCCACCGGAGCCACCGATGCCGAAGTCGCCGAATGGATCACCGCTACCTCGAAAATCAAGGACGAGACCGAGCGCGTCGTCTGGAACAACAAAATGCGCCACACCCGCCCCTGCGACATGGAGCCGGAACTCCAGCTCTTCCTTGAAGGTTACATCCCGGAAAACCTCCGCAAGAACCGACCCGTTTACGTTTGGTTCGATGTCTATGACATCGAGGAACAGCGCCTCTGAACTTCATCGCTCGCGCCATTTCCACCATGAACACTCAGACCCTCGCACCCCCGGAAAAGGCGAACGCAGATGCCTGCCCGCGCAACGGGCAAGTGGGGCGGAAGGTGAGTTCCTTCACTCTCAGCTCGCAGGTGCGCCCTGAGATTCTTGGAGCCTTGCCACAGCATGATGGTTATCAAGCGGCTTCACCCTCCACGTCCACGCAACGCTAACCGCGTGATGATCCTCTTCTTCGTCGTCTTCACTGTCGCGTTTCTGGCATATGCCAATGGAGCCAATGACAACTTCAAGGGAGTGGCCAGCCTGTATGGCAGCCGTACGTGCAGTTACAAAACCGCGCTCACCTGGGCCACGGTGGCGACGGCTGCGGGGAGCATCGCAGCTCTATTTCTGGCCTCGGCACTGTTGAAGAACTTCTCGGGCAAGGGTCTGGTTCCCGATTCGCTCACCATCTCGCCTGTTTTTATGCTGGCGGTGGCCTGCGGGGCGGGGACCACGGTGCTGCTCGCCACGCGGCTTGGATTTCCCATCTCCACCACGCATGGACTCATCGGAGCTCTTGTCGGCGCGGGCATGATGGCGGGGACAAATTTGGTCAATTTTGGTGTGTTGGGAAAGACCTTCGTCATGCCACTGCTACTCAGCCCCTTACTCGCCGTGGTGACGGGCGGCGTTCTTTATCTAGTCCTCAAGGGACTGCGCACCGCCTCGGGCATCCGGGCAGAAACCTGCGTCTGCGTGGGCGAGGTATGGGTGCCCGTGGAGAGCGGCGGGAGCCTTGCCGTCGCACAGACCTTGACCACGGTGAGCACGGGGGATGCCCTGGAGTGCGAGCGCCGATATCACGGCAGCCTGTTCGGCATTCAGGCCAAACAAGCGGTGGATGCCCTGCACTTCCTCAGCGCAGGAGCCGTCAGCTTTGCCCGTGGTCTGAACGACCCACCCAAGATCGCCGCCTTGCTGCTCGTGTTCGGCACACTTAAAACACCCTGGAATCTCCTCATCGTCGCCGTGGCGATGGCTCTGGGCGGACTCATCAATTCACGCCGCGTCGCCCACACGATGAGTCACAAACTCACTGGCATGAATCCCGGTCAGGGTTTCTCAGCCAATCTCTCCACCGCCCTGCTCGTCACCTCCGCCAGCCTGCACGGCCTGCCCGTGAGCACCACGCATGTCAGTGTGGGTGCGCTACTAGGCATGGGCACCGTTACCGGACAAGCCAAATGGCGCACGGTGCTGCCCGTTCTGGCTTCGTGGATCATCACCCTGCCTGTCGCTGCGGCTTTGGCAGAGGGCGCGTATTTTCTTTTCCAGCGCATCCCATCATGAACCGCTTTCAGGAACAACTCCACACCCACAACGTCCCGCTCACACGCGGAGCTTTTCAAACACTGCAAATCAACGTGGGTCGCAAGTGCAACCAGACCTGCACGCACTGCCACGTCGATGCCGGGCCGCATCGCACCGAGATGATGGACGAGGCCACCGCGCATCGCGTCGGGGCGTGGATCGTGGAGCACAAGCCCCCCACCGTCGACATCACGGGCGGTGCACCGGAGTTGAACGAATATTTCAACTACTTCGTCGAGACGGCCCGTGGCGTGGGAGCGCATGTCATCGACCGCAACAACCTCACCATCATCGAGACGAAGTCACACTCGTATCTGCCCGAGTACCTCGCCAGGCATGAAGTCGAAGTCGTGGCATCTCTGCCATGCTATCTGGAGGAAAACGTGGACGAACAGCGCGGTGACGGCGTCTTTGTCAAAAGCATCCGCGCCCTGCGCAAGCTCAACGCGGTCGGCTACGGAACAAAACTGCCGCTCACGCTGGTTTACAATCCGATCGGCCCCAAGCTCCCGCCGAATCAGGAGGAACTCGAAGCGGACTACAAAGAGGAGCTGCGGCGGCGCTACGACATCGAGTTTACGAGGCTCTTCGCGATCACGAATCTGCCCATCGCCCGCTTCGCCACCGACCTGCGCGAGCATGGTCACTGGGACGCCTACATGGACCTGCTCGCGAACAGCTTCAATCCCGCCACGGTCGATGGTCTGATGTGCCGCAGCACGATCAATGTGGGTATGGCAGGCGAGGTCTTTGATTGCGACTTTAACCAGATGCTGAAGATGCAGCAGCGCAATGGCAAGGACCTCTACCTCTGGGATGTGACACCAAAGAGCATCAGCCAATACCCTATCCTCACCGCCAACCACTGCCTCGGATGCACGGCGGGCGCGGGGAGCAGTTGCGGCGGGGCGCTGGAAACTGTCGGACAGATTGCATCGGCGGGGCACCCATGAAACCGACGGTCCTCATTCTCTGCACCGGGAACTCGTGCCGGAGTCAGATGGCTGAGGGGCTTCTTCGGGCTTTGGCGGGAGATGCCATCGACGCACAGAGCGCCGGATCTCATCCATCGGGATATGTGCATCCCCTCGCGATTGCGGTCATGGCGGAGATCGGCATCGACATCACAGGGCAGTCCTGCAAAAGCCTCGATCTGTTTCTGACCCGGCCAGTGCATGCCGTCCTTACCGTCTGTGGAAATGCCGACCAAGTTTGCCATGTCTTCTCTGGGCAGGTGGAGCGCTTCCACCATTCTTTTGATGATCCGGCGAAAGTGGAAGGCTCCCCGGGGGAACTGCTTGCGGCGTTCCGAGGGGTTCGTGATGAGATTAGGGACTTTCTTCCGGATCACGTCGATCGATGGACGGACCTGTCCGCCCGATTGTCATCGCTCCCGCGAAATACATTGCCGTAGGCCGGCCGCATCACCGAAGAGCAAAGCGCTCGATGTCACTCTTTCAGATCCACCCAAGACTAATCCATGAAAATCACACACACACTCACCGCCCTCGTTGCGTTGATCGCCCTATCCGGCTGCACGACACCGACGCGTCAGCACATGCGCATCGCGAACGTAAAGTTGGCGGAATCCGAACAGAAGATGGCGGCCGGCGAGTGGACGCAGGCGACGGCTCTCGCCGAAGAAGCGGGGGCCGAGGTGAAGCTCGGAATCGAGGCGCGTCCCATCCGCAAGGGGGCCGGGGGAGGCGATCTCGATATGACTCCGCTCTTCGCCGCGTGGCTGAACGGTCCCCATCACGAGTTGGTCAGTGCGCTCGGGGCCAATCAGGCCGAACGAGCCACGGCGGCGTTTGCGGCGACCCGGCAGCAGTGCGCCAACTGTCACATTGCAGTGGGAAGACCCACCATTCCCGTCTCGGGTTTGTGAGGACTCGGTGACGTCGCCTTATCCGGACCGGACTTCATGATGGCGAAGCTCTTTGCCCTGGCACTCATCCTGATGCCCGAACCCGGCTGGGTCGGGAAATCACGAATCCAACCGGCGGCGAAATTGTTTCACGAAAAAATCGCCGCCGCTCCAGCGGATGATGGTCGATTCCGTCTCGTCGCCGAGTTCGCCCCTACCATAGCCGCCCTCGGCTTGTGGCTCCAGGCCGACGGCGATGACACGGGATCCTCGTTCACCGTGGTCATCGAAGGGCTTTCGATCAGGGGCGCAGAGGATTGATCGAATTTTTTCGAGAAATCGTTGTTAACCCTTTTCCGGAGGCAACGACTCACCCTTGTCGCCAGTCCGGATATCTCATCCGAAGCGATTTAACAAAAACAAAAGATAACTCCTATGAAATTGAACAAATCCATCACCGCCGCAGCTCTTGCCGGTCTCTTCGTCGGCACCGCCGCCTCCGCCAGTGCCGCCGCGAATTCCGCAAGCACCGAGACCGGCTTTACCCGGACCAACTCCGGCTCCACCGTCCAGACTCTCGCCGGCTTCGGCAAGACCAGCGTCAACTTCATGGCTGACGGTGCGAAGCATGACTGCAAAGGCAAGAACGACTGCAAGGGCAAAGGCGGATGCAAGACGGGCGACAATGGCTGTAAGGGCAAAAACTCCTGCAAAGGCAAGGGTGGCTGCGCCACTGACGGCAAAAAAGGCTAATCCCTGAAACGAGGCTGGGAGGGTTGGTCTCATGGCTGCCCTCTCAGCTCTTTCCTTTTCATACCAATACCGGAAATGCCCGCCAATCGCTTCAACGGTCACACCGATTACGGCATCGGCATCGGTCTGCGTATCCCGCACTATCGGCACATTCTCGAGGAGAAGCCCGTTTGCGACTGGTTTGAGATCATTTCCGAAAATTTCATGGTCGATGGGGGACGCCCCCTTCAGATTCTCGACGAGATCCTCGAGCAATACCGCGTCGTCCAGCACGGCGTCTCCCTCTATTTTGGTTCGACGGACAAGCTCAACCGCACTCATCTCAAAAAGCTCAAAGCCCTCATTAAGCGCACCGGGACACCCTGGATCTCGGATCACCTCTGCTGGGGCAGCGTCGATGGCACCTATTCCCACGACCTGCTGCCCATCCCCTACACCTTCGAAGCCGCGAAGAATGCGGCCCGGAAAATCCGCGAGGCGAGCGACTTTCTCGAAGTGCCCATCGCGGTCGAGAATGTGAGCAGCTACGCCGAGTTCCACGCCTCGGAAATGACCGAGTGGGAATTCCTAACCGAAGTCGTCGAAGGCGCCGACTGCGGCATTCTCCTCGACGTGAACAACATTTACGTCTCCTCGCGCAACCACAAATTCCGCGCCCTCGATTATGTCGAGAACGTGCCTCACGAACGCATTGCCCAGATCCATATCGCGGGGCATACGAAGTTCGAGAAATACATCCTCGACACGCACGACCACCCCGTGCTGAAACCGGTCTGGAAACTCTATGAGCGGGCCATCCAGCTCGCCGGGAACACCGCCACCCTGCTGGAATGGGACGACCGCATCCCCTCCTTTGAAGAGGTGCATGACGAGGCGCTCAAGGCGGAACAATTTCTCCAGGAGACAAGCCTCGCAAAATGAAACTTCGCGAGATCCAGCAGCGCATGTTCCGCGCCATCACCGAGCCGCTGACTCCGTCCGAGCGCACCCGCACGCGGGGTCCCGACGGCAGGTCGATGCGGGAGGAGGCCGAGGCCATCATCAAACCGAACGACAGGCTCAGCTCGCTGGAACGCCTGGAGATCTACAATCGCCAGTACTGGTTCCGCATCATCGGCAGTCTCTACGATGACTTCCCCGGTCTAGAGGCCATCCTCGGCGAAAACCGTTTTGAGAAACTTTCCCAGGCCTATCTGCAGGATTGCCCGTCCCGTTCCCACACTCTGCGCGATCTGGGTGCCCGCCTCGAAGGCTGGCTCGAACAGCACCCCGAACACGCCGGCCGACATCTGTCGCTCGCGCTCGACATGGTGCGTCTCGAATGGGCCAACATCGAAGCCTTCGACGCCGCGGAACTACCCTCCCTCACCTCGGATGAGCTCCTGGAGATTTGTCAGGATCCGTCAAATCTCCGGCTCGGCCTGCAACCCTATCTCCGGCTCGTGGCAGTGAGTTATCCCGTCGATGACATCCGTATCGCGGTGAAAGACGGAGTCTCCTGGTCGCCGGTGACGAGCAATGCGGTGAGTTCAAGCCGGGGCCGTTCCGTCAAACACCGCTTCACCGGACTCAGGCCGCAACCGATTCACCTTGTCGTGCATCGCCAGGAGAATACGATCTACTACAAGCGGATCGATCCGGAGGGCTATCGGCTCCTCGCGTCACTTGGCCGGGGGAGGACCCTCCTGCAGGCGGTGAACGCGGCCTTCAAAGGCAGCGCCATTCCGGCAGGGGATCGAGCGGATTACATTCGCGACGCATTCGCTCACTGGACCGCGCTGGGATGGTTCTACCGGAAGCAGCAGTGAGAGGGTTACGTCCGCTTCGCGCGGCTCGATTCTCCTACACATGAAGCGCGGCCGATGTCTGCCCCATACATTCTGGCCTCTATCGGGTGTGAGACAGAGCCACTCTCACTGGATAGACTAGACGATGTGCCACACACAGAGCGTGACGATAGTCGTTAAGAGTCTGATCATCAGGCGCGACTCATTCTTGTGAGAACCGCGTTTTCCCCTATGACTCTCAAATCAAAATACGAGCATCCCCCTATGGGTCTTCCCGCCACTCTCCCGCCCGCAGATGCCGAATGGCTCGAGACCGACGGACTCGGCGGGTTCGCGAGTGGCACGGTCTCCGGGATTCGCACACGGCGCTACCACGCCCTTCTCCTCACGGCGACCGCCCCGCCGTCGGGGAGGATGGTGCTGGTCAATGGATTCGACGCCTCTCTGAGAGGCCCGCTTGGTATTATCCCTCGAGGGAGTCAACAGGATTGAGCCGCGGACCCGACCCTGTTCAATCAGTCTGCACCGAGCGATCCGCCTCGACAAACTGACGCATGAAACGCCGGTCGATGCGGTCCTTCCACCGCCACGCGATCCTGGAGTGCAGGGTCGGCAGCCACGGCCGCGAGACGACTGCGCGACCGTCCGCCGTGCCGATGAGGCTGAGAATGTGGCGCTGTGGCCGATAGGCGACGAGCGGATTCCCGAGCCACGCCGCCCGCAGATTCGCCTCGAGCGGAGCGGCCATGCGTACCGCGTAGACTCCCGACTTCGGCAGCGGGACGTCCTCGATCGATGCCACATCACCAGCGGCGAAGATCCCGGACCGCCCCACGCATTCCAGGGTGGGGCCGACTCGCAGGAAGCCCTTTTCATTGAGCGCGAGACCCGAGTGCCGCAGCCATCTCGGCGGAGCCGGTTGTGTCACCCAGAAGACGAAATCGCTTTCCAGGGACGAGCCGTCATCGAGCCGGGTTTCCTCCCCGGTGACTTCGACGACACGCCGCCCGAGTCGAGTCGTGATGCCACGCGCGGCGAGCAGGTCCTCGACGAGTCGCTGGACGCGCGGGTTGTGGCCCGGCAGGAGGTGATCGCCGCCGTGGACGAGGTCGAAACGGGTCGTTCCGGGGAGTTGCGACTGCATCGCGAGAGTCAGCTCCACGCCGCCCGCTCCTCCACCGACGACGACGATGCGAAGCGGCTCCCCACCCGGTGCCATGCGAGCGGCAGCTTCGCGGACACGGGTCCAGCCCGCCAGCAATTCCGGCACCGGCTTCGAGGGGATCGCCCACCGGCGCGTCCCGGCGACAGCGTCGAGCTGCGGGGAGCTGCCGACATTGAATGAGATGAAATCGGGGCGGAGATCGAGCGCATCACCGCCTTCCCTCTGCAAAATGCCTGTCCCTGAATCATAACCGCTGACATGCGCCGAGACGAAGTCGGCTCCGGCGTAGCGGCAAAGTCGCGGCAGATCGATGTGCATCTCTGCTGCCTCATACAAGCCCGCGACATGTCCCGGCAGCATCCCTGAGTAGGGAGCCGATTCCACATCGCTGACGAGGGTGAGGCGCGACCCCGGCAGAGGGTTTTTTCCCAAAGCGAGGAGAACGAGCGCATGGGTATGCCCGCCTCCGACGAGGACAAGATGGCGAGTGGACGAAGGCATGGGCGGATTCGAAAAAGGGCGGGATTCTTGTTAAGAGTCACCATGCCGCAAACGACACAACATGCATGACAAGATCATCTCTCCTTCTGATTTTCGCGACGATCGTCTCCCTGCTCTTTTTGGCACTCAGTCCGGCGGCGGCCTTCGACCACAGCTACGCCGCCTTTACTGCAGTTTTGAAACAACATGTCAAGGGTCCGCGCTTCGACTACGCGGCCTTGAAATCCGACCCGAAAGGTATTGAGAACTACCTCACCAGCCTCGCCGCCGTGAAGGAATCCGAATTCAATGGCTGGAATGAAAAGCAGCAGATCGCCTTCCTCGCGAACCTCTACAATGCGGCCACCTTGAAGCTCGTCATCGATCATTACCCGGTAAAGAGCATCAAGGACATCGGCGGTGTCTTCTCCGGTCCCTGGAAGCAGAAGGTCGTCGATCTCTTCGGGAGCAAGACGACCCTCGACCACATCGAGCACGGTCTCTTGCGGGTCAACTACAGCGAGCCCCGCGTCCACTTCGCGGTGAACTGCGCCTCGGTCGGCTGCCCCAACCTCCGCGCCGAGGCCTTCCAGGCCGATAAGCTCGACTCTCAGCTCGACGAGCAGGCCCGCGTCTTCCTCTCTGATAAAACGCGCAACCGCGTCGAAGGCGGCACGCTTTACCTCTCCTCGATTTTCGACTGGTTCGGGGGTGATTTCACCAAGAAGGGAAGCCTCGCCGAATTTGTCGCCCCCTATTTCCCGGAAGCCGACCGCGCGGCAATTAAAGGGGGCAAGCTCAAGATGAAGTTCACCGATTACGATTGGTCGCTGAACAAGTCGTGATTTGACGCTTTCGCCCCGGCTCGTTTGGGCGATCCTGCCTACCGCATGTCCCGCACCACGATCGTTGTTTTCACCCGCCTGCCCCGTGCCGGTGAGGCCAAGACCCGGATGATTCCCGTCCTCGGAGCCGAGGGCGCGGCGCGTCTGCAGGAGCCCATGACCCGGCACATCGTCGGCCGGGTCTGGTCCCACGCCGCCGCGACCGGAGGGAGGCTCGTCGTCGCTGCGACTGGCTGCACCCCCCGCGAAATGCGCTCCTGGCTCGGCCCGGTCGAGGTCGTGCCCCAGGGTGACGGTGATCTGGGAGATCGCCTCTCCCGTGTCATCGAAGGCGAGTTTCGTCGGGGCGCTGGCAAGGTGATCGTGGTGGGAGCGGATTGTCCCCGGTTGCACGAGGGCCATCTTGTCGAGGCGGAGGAGGCTCTTGAACAAAGCGATCTCGTTTTTGGTCCTGCGCAGGATGGCGGTTATTATCTCGTGGGATTGAATCGGCCCCTTCGATCCCTCTTCGAAAACATCGCCTGGGGAACAGGCGACGTGCTTACTCAGTCGCTCGCAGCGGCTTCGTTGATGGGGATAGTGCCGGTCAAGATCGAAACCCTGTCCGATGTCGATGAGCCCGAAGATCTGGATGCCGGGCTTTCCGCGCTTGAGGAGGGCCGCAGCGTCTCCGTCATTATCCCGGCCTTGAATGAGAGCGAAAACCTCAAACGGCTCCTTCCTCTTCTGCTTCAGGAATCGCCCGGGGAGATCATCGTCGTTGATGGAGGGAGCGATGATGACACCGTCTCCGTGGCCGAGTCGCTCGGGGCACAGGTGATTCGCGCGGAGCGTGGCCGGGCCTCGCAGATGAATGTCGGAGCACATGCGGCGGTCGGGGAATTCCTTCTCTTCCTCCACGCCGATACCACGCCACCTGAAGGATGGGCTTTACTCGTCGCTGAAACCCTGATCCGACCGGGAGTCCCGTCGGGAGCCTTCTCGTTCGCGCTCTCCGAACCGGTTCGCGGCAAACGGATCATGGAGTCGCTCGTGGCCCTGCGGTGCCGGGTCTTCGGAACACCCTACGGAGACCAAGGGCTGTTTGTGAGGCGGCGATTGTTCCTCGCGCTGGGAGGGTTTCCCGAATGGCCGATTCTCGAGGATGTGGAGATCGTCAAGCAACTGGGAAAACTGGGGAAGGTCGTGGTGACGGAAGAGAAGGCCCTAACATCGGCGAGGCGGTGGCGGACCAAAGGGGTCTTAAGAACTTTTCTCGCGCACCAAGCCATTCTGGTCGGATATACTCTTGGATTGAAGCGCGAGATGTTCACTAAACTTCGCGAGCCCTGAGTCCGATATCGTGACTATTCCGATGTTATAGCTAAAAAAACCCGCCCCGTAAAGTGGCGGCGAGTTTTCCCGGACCGGACCTCTTTCGCGCATTCGGGAGAGTCTGATCGCTGCGGTCACGTTTCGGACGAGTCCGCTTTTTGGTGTGGTTGGGGTTGAGGTGATTGGCGCTTCTCCCGCTCGTGCAGGATACGGTGGTGGACGGCTTCGGCGGGGTAGTATTCACCGTCTTCGATCTCACCAGCCTCGTAGCGGCGGAAGGCCTCGGCGGCGAGGGGCAGCGCATCGGCGACCTCTTCGGGCCAGAGTTCGACATCGTCGGGATGGAGGGCGGCTTCGAGCCAGCAGAAGCTCCACCAGGCCAGAAGGAGATCCTGCTTCCCAAGGCTCGCCAATGCGGCGGGGTCGAGCGTGCGGATGGCTTCGAAACGCTGCATGGCCTCGGCATGATCCTTGGGAAGGAGATCGGGTTGCAGGGGCTCGTCGGTGTCGTCTGCGATCATCATGGTGTTGGTATCCTTGTGGGTTGGTTGTTGGTCGACGGGTTCAGCCGAGTTCGAGCTTCCGTCCTCTGCGTGAGGGAGTCTCCTTCGCTGAGGCATGCCTTGCCCGACCCTTGGCCCAGTGGCGCAGGCGCTCAATGGACTCGCTCATGGTCGTGGCGAGGGGGACGGATTCGCATAGCACTTCCCCCAGGTCGAGTTCCGTAGGCTCACGCTCTTCCACAAAACCCCGGTGCAGGGCTTCGACGAAGGCGGCCTCGATCTCCGCTCCGGTGTGGAGTTCGCTGGCGCGGGCGAGGACGACGGTGTCGAAGGTGGTCTTGTCACGACCATACTTCTCGATTACGAGGTCCCAGATCGCGGCCCGCTCCCGGGTGTCGGGTAGGTCGACGAACCAGAGCTCGTCCCAACGCCCCTTGCGGAGCATCTCGGGTGGGAGTTTGCTGACGTCGTTGGCGGTGGCGACGACGAAGACCGGAGCGGTCTTGTCCTGGAGCCAGTTCAGCATCGTGCCAAAGACACGCCCACTGGTGCCGCCGTCGGTGGAGCCTCCGGAGCTACCGACACCCCCGAAACCCTTCTCGATCTCGTCGATCCAGAGAACGCAGGGGCTGATGGCCTCGGCAGTCTGGATGACGGAACGGACGTTGGCTTCCGATTGCCCGACGAGGCCGCCGAAGAGACGGCCGGCGTCGAGCTTGAGCAAGGGGACGCCGAAGACGCTGGCGGTGGCCTTGGCGGTGAGGCTCTTGCCGGTGCCGGGAACCCCCAGCACGAGCATGCCTTTAGGCACCGGCAGCCCGTAGTCGCGGGCCCGTTTCGTGAACGCCTCGCGGCGCTGGAGTAACCAGGCTTTGAGCCGGTCGAGTCCACCGATGGAGTCGAGGGACTCTGTCGTGGTGATAACCTCGAGGAGTCCGCCTTTCTTGAGAGCCTGCGCTTTTTCACGCGACACGATGGCCGGACTGATTGTCTCGGACTCGATCAGGGACAGAGCGAAGGCGTTCTCGGCTTCTAGAGTGGTGAGTCCGCCAGCGGCGGCGAGGGCTGCTTCCCGGAGGGCGGGAGTGAGGTCGCGGTGACTGCTGAGCCCGGCGGACTCGATGATGCCGTTGAGGACGAGATCGAGTTCGGCAGGACCGGGCAGAGCCAGGTCGAGTCGGGTGATCTCTCGCTCAAGTTCCGGTGCGAGGGGCTTCCACACTCCGAGGAGGATAAGGAGCTTGCCGGTGGTGCGGGCGTTGCGCAGGGTGTCGCGCAGCTTGCGATGGAGAACGGGATCTTTATCATCAAGGAACGCGCCGAAATCCCGCAGGAGGATAACCGCATCATCCTGGAGGTCGGTGATCTGATCAAGCGCCAGTCCGGGATCCGGACAGGACTGGATCGTGCCCAGTTGTGTGTCGATGAACCCCTCGGTCGCACTCCACGCATGGAGGGGACGTTGGAGTTCCTCGGTGGCCGCCTTGACGATGGCCTCGGCACGCGTCTCTTCGGCGGTGCACAAAAAAAGGCCGGCATGACCGGCCCGCGCATAACGGATGATTTGATGCTTCATGGTGTCAGGGGTTCGAATTGGAATGGTGACTTTGATTGAAGTGCTGACGCTCCCAGCGGAGGCAGTTTTCTCGGGAGGGATCGGTGAAGACCCGGTTTCCGGTGAAATCGAAGACCTCCCACTGCTGGGTGGTTTCGTTGAACTCGATCTCGGAGGCGCGGACGACCTCGAGACTGCCGATCTCGCGGAGATCGATCAGCTCGGTGTAGAGTCCGGCTCCGCTACCGTCGGGGGCGAAGTGAATCACTTCGGGGAGGGGTGGAGGAGTCATGGGTGGAGTTTCAAGTTTTAGATTTAAGGTTGAGCTCAGGTTTGCTGATGGTCCGAGTTCTGGTTTTGGCTCGATTGGCGACGGTAGTAGTCGCGAGTGCGCTGCTTCCGACCGACGGTGCCGAGGGCGGTTTCGAGGAAGCGGGTGGCCTCCTCGCAACTGCTCCCGGTGTAGCCGACAGCATCGATCGTGATCGCGCCCTCGGGGCTGACCCAGACGTCAATTCGGGTTGGGGTTTTCATGGGAGTGATGGATTGCGGATTTATGGAGTGGTGACTATGCGGCGAGGGTGATGCGGATGCTGCCGTCGGTCTCCTGGTGCCGGGTGGCGCGTAGACGTTTGCGGCTTGCTTCGCGCATCGTCTTGTGGACGCCGTAGAGCTGGAGGAGTCGGCCATAGTTGGGGCCGACTTCGGCCTCGACGTGACCGTTCCACCAATCGGTGGACAGCTCGTAGGGAGCGTTTTCAGGCGCTGCCTCGGGACGGCTCGCGGCGATGTCGTAGGGCCCCTTGAGACGGACGACGAGTTCTCCGTGACGGGTGCTGTTGGCGAACCCGCGGGCCTCTGTGTTGCGGAGCAGTTCCACGCCGAGTTCGGCGCAGGCAGCTTCGAGGGCATCGACGTCGCGGATCTGGGTTTGGATGGTGGTGAAGTGGGACATGGTGGTGTTGGGTATGGTGGTTAGGTTTTAGGTTTTAGGTTTTATGGTTGGGAGAAAGAGGTTTAAGAGGGTCCGGGATGGGACCGAACCCTCTTGAATTTGGGGGTGGTCACCCGGCGAGTTGCAGCTTTCGGCGGCCCATCTGGCCGAAGCGCTCGACGAGTTCGCGGGCGTCCTGGCTGGCCAGTTCCCGGGCCTGGTCGCGAAGCTGGCTGAGACCGGCTTCGAGACTGCGGGTGGCGGCGGGGTTCTGGCGGTAGTCTTCGGCGCTGCGGTTGAGCAGTTCGCTGCGGACCCGTTCGAGCTGGTTTTCCATTTCGAGGTCACCCGCAAAGTTCAGCGACTTGAACTCGTCGATGAACTTCACCAAGCGGTTGAGTGTCTTCTGGTGGACACCTTCCGTCTTGCCGGAGCGCATCGAGCCGAGCATTTCCTCGCAGAGCTGGGCGGTCTGGTGACGCAACTCAGTGACACATTCCCCGACAAAACCTTCCACGCCGGACCGGATCTGGCGGGCGGCGCTT
>JAAYAT010000177.1 GCA_012719225.1 Verrucomicrobiaceae bacterium | reverse complement strand
TGGTCTTCCGCGCCCTGCTGAATCCCGGTGACGAAGTGATCTATCACGAACCCTGCTACGTCAGCTACAACCCGACCATCGCCCTCGCCTACGGGGTCCCCGTGGCCATCCAGACGAAAGTGGAGGACAACTTCGTCCTGCGCGCCGCCGATATCGAAGCGGCCATCACGGACAAGACCCGCGTCATTCTCCTGAATTTTCCGACCAACCCGACCGGGGCGGTGGAGCCGGTCGACGAACTCGAAAAGATCGCCGCCCTCGCGATCCAACACGACCTCATCGTCGTCACCGACGAGATCTATTGCGAACTGATCTACGACGGCGACAGCGGGATGACGCCCGGCACCCACACCTCCATCGCGAGCTTCCCGGGGATGCGCGAGCGCACCGTGCTGCTCCACGGATTTTCCAAGGCCTTCGCCATGACCGGCTTCCGCCTCGGCTACGCCTGCGCGCCGACGGTGCTGACCGAGGCGATGATGAAAATACACCAGTACTCCATGCTCTGCGCCCCCATCATGAGCCAGCAGGCCGCGATCGAAGCGCTCCGAAACGGCGCCGCCGAAGTCGAACAAATGCGCCGCGCCTACGCCCAGCGGCGCAATCTCATGCTGCGTCGCTTCGCGGAGATGGGACTGCCCTGTTTCTCGCCGGGCGGGGCGTTTTACATGTTCCCCGACATTCGGAAATACGGACTCACGAGCAAGGAATTCGCCCTGCGTCTGCTCGAAGAGGAAAGCGTCGCGGTCGTTCCCGGGAGCGCCTTCGGCCTCGCCGGCGAAGGTTCGGTGCGCGCCTGCTACGCCACCGCTTTCGAAAAACTGGAAATCGCCCTTGATCGGATGGCTTCCTTTGTCAATCGTCTCTGATTCCGCCATACCCTGTCAAGCCGCCCGGCCAACCCTCTTTCTTTTCCCTCCTTTCCCATGTCCCGTATCACCAAAGCCGCCATCCTCGCCGCCGGACGCGGCACGCGGATGAAGGAACTCACCGACGAACTGCCCAAGCCCATGGTCGAGGTCCGGGGGAGACCCATCCTCGAGTCCATCGTGCGGGGCCTCGTCGCCAATGGAGTGGAGGAGATCCTCATCGTGGTCGGCTACCGCAAAGAGGTCATCCTGGAGCATTTCGGCGACGGGAGCGCCTTCGACTGCGCGATCCGCTACGTCGAGCAGATCGTCCAGGACGGCACCGGCCGGGTCGTGGAGCTGGCCAAAGAGTTCGCCGGGGAGGATCCCTTCGTTCTCAGCTACGGCGATATTCTCGTTCCGGCGGAGTCCTACGCGCCCTTGGTCGATTTCACCGATGTCGATGGCAAGCTCGCCGTGAAGATCGACGAAGATGTCCGCAAGGGCGGCGCGGTATTCCTCGAGGACGGGCTCGTCACCAATCTCATCGAGAAGCCGAGGGAAGACGAGCCGACCAGCCCCTATTACAACGCCGGGATCTACGCCTTTTCCCCCGTCATTTTTGAATACACGGCGGAACTGCAACTTTCCCCCCGGGGCGAATACGAACTCACCGACGCGATCGCCGCCCAGGTGCGCGACGGACTCCGGATCGAGGCGGTCGAGCTCGTCGGCGAGTGGGCCGACGTGAGGGATCCCGAGGTCCTCCGCGAACTCAACGCGACCTGAGTCGACGCGCGGGCTCCGCGATGGGGGCGGCCACTTCCAGATTCACCGGATTTCCACTTGCCACGGCGGGGGTTTTGCCCTTTACTCTGCTCCCTTCGCACCAGGCGAATTGATCATTATGGGTAAACAGCACAACAAAGTGGAGAAGCGCATCCGCCGCAAAAGTTATTTGAAGCGGAAGAGTGAGGCGTTGAAATCCCAGATGGCTCTCAGCAAGAAGTCGACTTCGAAAAAGAAAGCTTCGGCGAAGGAGTCCAAAGCGGCTTCGGCCGACGAAGATACGACCGCCGCCGCTCCCAAGAAAGCGCCTGCGAAAAAGGCTGCGGCGAAGAAAGCGCCCGCCAAGAAAGCCGCGGCGAAAAAGGCTCCCGCCAAAAAGGTCGCTGCGAAAAAAGTCGCGAAAAAGAAAGAGGACGCTCCTGCGGAGGAAACCTCCGCTCCTGCGACAGACGCTCCCGCTCCGGCGGAAGAAGAGGCCTGATTTCCTCTGTTCCATCGAGGCGGTGTCCCGCCTTTTCATTTGGCAATTCTTTGAGAATGGCGGCCTGCGATGCATGAATCCCGGCCGTCATTTTTATTGGTCGACGGGAACAATGTCATCCACGGATGGGACGATCTGCGCGATCTCCAGCGCCGCGTCCCCGGTGGTGCCTACCCCGAACTGGTGAGACGCCTCGGCGAGTATCGCGATTTCACCGGGGAACGCGTCGTGGTGGTCTTTGACGGACGCGGTGCCACGCTGACGGAGGAGCGTCCCTCGTCGGGTCTCCAGGTCATCTACACCAGTGGCGGGCAGACCGCCGACGACGTCATCGAGCGGCTCGCGATCCGCTACGCCGACCAGTACCAGATCACCGTCGCGACGGATGACAGGGCCGAGCAGGATGTCGTGGTCGCCGCCGGAGGCGCTTGCATGTCCATCGATTTCTTCCGCCAGCGGCTCGACGCCGTCAAACGCGAGCGGGAGGACTGGCTCAAGCGTCATCGGCGCAAACAGGATTGAGGCGATTTCCCCGGGGCGGGGAAGGATGGTCTTGCCGGGGGGACTGGATGGGCCTACGCTTTTCCGCATGACTCCCACCGCCGAGGAACGCTTCTGGACCCGTCGCGCCATCGCGCTTGCCGGAAGGGTGAACCTGGGATGGTGGCTGGATCGTTTCAACCGACTCGCGGTGGTCGGGCTCTTGCTTTTCGCTCTCGCGATCCTCGCGGTGCGGACCTATCGCGGCGGTATCCTGACTCTCTCTCTCGTCGGGGGCGGCCTTGCCGGTGTCGTCCTCCTGCTGGCGTTGCTCGCGTGGCTCCTCAGCCGACGACAGTACATCGGGCTGGAGGAAGGTCTCGCCCGGCTCGACGATAGGCTGCATCTCCACAATCGTCTCAGCGCCGCCCATCGCGGCATCGGTCAGTGGCCCGGCCGGTTGTCCGGCTTTCCCACCGCCGGGTTTCGTTGGCGCTACGGTCAGGCGATCCTGCCGACGGTGTTGTCCCTCGTCCTCGTCGTGACCGCTTGGTATCTGCCGGTGCAACGGTCGACGCCGGGCGGGGAGATGCGGCCGGTGGAGCCGGGCACCTGGGAGCAGATGGAGGACTGGCTCGCCACCTTGGAGGAGGAAAACCTGATCGAGGAGAATGCCATCGAGGAGGTGAAAAACCGCATCGAGGAGCTGCGCGACCAACCCGAGGAGGAATGGTTCAGCCATTCCAGTCTGGAGGCGACGGATACGCTGGCGGAGACTCTGGGGCGTCAGATGCGGGAAATGGCGGCGGAAATGGCGACTCTGGATCGCAATCTCTCGGCGCTGAAACATTCGTCCCACGGGATGGGCGAGGCGGCGCGGGATCGGAATTTAAAAGAATTCACCGAGGCCCTCGAAGCTCTCGAGGGAAGCGGTCTCGCGCTGAACGAGGCGCTTAGGAAGCGTTTGCAGGCGATCGCCCCGTACGGTCTCGGGAGCGAGATGCTGTCCGGTCTCTCGCCCGGAGAACTGCGGGATCTGCAGGAGCAATTGCGGAAAGGGGCGAGCGCCCTCGGTTCGCTGGAGGGACTGCCCGCGTTGGGAGAGGGCGATTCGTGGCAAACGGGTCCGGGGATGGGAATGGGCAGCGGTACCGTGGTGGACGGGATGCCTCGGGGCCGGGGCGGGGTGGACCGCGGGCGCGGCGACGCTCCGCTTTTTTACGGCGACAAGGAGGACGATCTCGGCACGGAAAATATCGAAGCAATCAAAAACGAGGACCTTTCCCGGGCCACTCCCGGGGAGGTGATCGGACTGGGTGAAACGGAGCGGGAGATCGACAAAACACCGACGGGACCGCAGTCGGGCGGGAGCGTGCTCTCGACCGGGCAGGGCGGCGAGGCGGTCTCGCGCGAGACCCTGCGTCCGGAGGAGCAGGCCGTGTTGAAGCGCTATTTCAAGTGAACCCGCCGAGAGACGGCATCCGGGACGCGATCGCCGTGGGCTCCGGCTCAGCCTTCCTCGCGCACCGCGTAGAGCACGTTGTCGGTGCGGATGTAGAGGGTCTTGTCGGCCGGCACGATGGAGGCGCGGATGTTCACGCTCTGGGCGGAGCCAAAGCTCGTCGCGTTCAGCAGTTCCCCGCCGTCGGGGCCGGCGCGGTAGACGAACACTTCTCCGAGGTGGCTCAGCAGGTAGAGCTTGCCATCGACCCCGGTGGGCGAGGCTTCGAGTTTGGTCTTGGCGTCGATGGCCTGACTCCAGACCAATTCACCGGAGACGGGATCGATGCAGCTGATGAATTTGTTGCGGTCGTTGAGCACATAAAAATAGCCGTCGTAAAAAAGCGGTGTCGGCACATCGGAGGTCATGATTTTGCCTTCGCTGACCCAGCGCGAGGAGTCCTCCGCGAGATTGCCCTCGCCGCCCGCCGGGATGCCGTAGAGCGGGGCGCCTTTGGGAGCGCAGAGGAGGATGGTGCCCCGACCGTAGACAGGGGAGGGGACGAGTCGCCAGTGGCCGATTTTGGTGGGATTGTAGGTGCCCCAGCGCCACAGTTCCTCTCCGGTCGCGGGATCGTGTCCGGTGAGGCAGTCGCCGCCGGAGATGACGATCTCGGCGCGGCCTTCGTGGACCACGGGAATGGGTGTGGAGAAGGCCTCTTTCGACTCCTGGACGGCTTCGTTGGGGCGGTTCCGGGTCCACTCGGTTTCCCCGGTGGCGGGGTTCATCGCGAGGAGAAAGGAGTCTATCGGTCCGTCGGTGCGACCCCGTCCGTTGACCGGGACGTCGCGCTGGAGGATCTGCAGGTAGAGGCGTCCGTCGTAGAGCTGGGGAGAGCTGGAGAAGGTCCACTGGAAGGCGAAGTCGCCGAAGTCGGCTTCGATGTTGCGATGCCAGAGCTGCTTCCCGTCGAAGTCGTAGGCGGCGAGATCACCGCTGCCGCTGAAAAACCAGACCGTTTTCCCGTCGGTCACCGGAGAAGCCCCCGCGAAGGTGCTGCGCTCGTTGCCGCGCACGCCTTTGCCGAAGGGCACCGACCAGACGATCTCGCCGCTTTTCGCGCTGATCCGCAAGCCGACGACGGCGTCGGCCTCTTCATCGACCGAGGTGAGAAAGACGGCATCGCCCCACACCACGGGGGTCGAGGCCCCTTCGCCGGGGAGTTCGGTTTTCCAGGCGACTCCTTCGGTGGGGGAAAAGACGGTGGGGAATCCGGTTTCGGTGGAGGAACCGTTGAAATGCGGTCCCCGCCAGTTCGGCCAGTTTTCCGCCCGGAGCGCGGGGGTGAAGAGCAAACCGGCGACGGCGGTGGCGAGAAGGAGCGGGAGGGATGACTTCGGCATGAGAAAATCGTGGAATGGTGAAGACCAAAGCTAGGCGAACGGGACTTCTTCTGTCAAGGTGATGGATTGGCGTGGACAAGTCGGCCCGCCCGTGTCTCCTTCCCCTCCCGGCATCGTGCCGTCACCGCCATGAAAGAACTCCTTCTCATCCGACACGCGAAATCCGACTGGGATCATCCGGGCCTGACCGACCACGACCGTCCCCTCAACGCCCGCGGCCTGCGCGACGCTCCGGCGATGGCCGCCGCCCTGAAGCAGCGGGGGGTGAGACCGGACCGTATCGTCTCCAGCACCGCGGTCCGCGCGATGATGACGGCAAAACGGCTTGCCGGGGGAATGGACTATCCCGAAGAGAGGATCCTGCGGAAGCCGGAACTCTATCTGGCGCCGCCCGCGATCCTGCTGGGGCTTGTCCAGCAACTCGATGAGGAAGCCGACACCGCGATGATCATCGGCCACAATCCCGGTATGCACGAGGCGTCGGCGGCCCTTTCCCCGGAAGGAGGGCTGGATGGATTTCCCACTCTCGCGGTGGCCCGTTTTGAGATCGCGGCGGACTATTGGGGGCTGGTCGAATGGGGTTCCGCCCGGCTCATCGAGTTTCTCACGCCCCGCTCGCTCGGTGGAGGAGCTGTTTAGCTGTTTTGCTTTTAGCTGTTTTGCTGTTTTGCTGTTTTGCTGTTTTGCGGAGGAGGGGATTGAAGTTGCGTGGATGCCCAGCCGTCGACGTGCGTGGAGAACGAAATTTTCTTGGGACTGGGGCTGAACATGATATAGTCACGCGGGTTCCGACCTTTTTTCCTCCCTGTCCTCCTCGCACCTCTTTTTTATGAATGACGCTCCGCCACCGCTGACTCCGCAATCTTCGCCGCAACCCGCGCCGGATCCCTACCGCGCTCCGCAGTATCAGCCCCAACCCCAGGCACCGAAGTCGAGCACGGGCAAATGGCTCTTCGGCTGCGGTTGCGGTTGTCTCGGGCTTCTCCTGCTCCTCGTCATCGGCGTGTATTTCGCCGTCAGCAAGCTCAAGACGGCCGCGACCGAACTGGTCGCCAACTACACCGCCGCCGCGCCGGTCAAGGTGGAGATCCCGCCGATTTCCCCGGCACAGGTCGATCAGGCCGTCGAGAAGTTCAGCGCGTTCCAGGCCAGCCTGTCGGGAGGAGGAGAGGCGGAGCCGCTCGTGCTCTCGGGGCAGGACATCAACGCCCTGATCCAGAACCATGTTTCGTTCAAACCGCTCACGGATCGGGCGAGCGTGACGGTGGAGGGGAGCACCCTCCGCAGTCAGGTCAGCGTGAATCTGGAAGATCTCGACATTCCCGTGCCCTTTCTCGCCGATGCGGTGGCAGGCAAGTACTTCAACGGGGTGGCGACCTTCACTCCCGGGATGGTGGCGGGGCGTCCGGCCCTCTACATCGAAGACCTCAAAGTGAACGGAATGGCGATACCGGAACAGGTCATGTCCGAGTTCCGGAAAACCAATCTCCTTGAGGAAGCGCTCAAAAATTCCGAGTTCGCCACCGCGATCGAAAAAATCGAGGACATCCGGGTCAAGGACGGGGTTCTCACGATCGTCCCCAAGTCACAACCCTGACGGGCAGCTAGAGTTTCTCGTAGGTGCCTTCATCGCGCTTTTCCAGCACGGTGAAGCCCGCCTTTTTGGCATCGCTGACCGAGAGCGGCTTGTTGATTTTCGGCGAGGTGATGCCGCGTGAAACGAGCTTTTTGACCGGATTGCGGCAGAGCGGGCAGGTCTCCAGGGGCGGACGAGTCAGCGGGCGTCGGATCTCGAATCCCTTGCGGCAGATGCGGCAGCCTTTCTCGGGATCGGCCGTGATGTATTCGTAGAGAGGCATGAAGGAACTTCCCTGATCCGGCGCGCTTTTGCAACCGCGTGGTAGCGGGTTGCCGCGGGTTGCCGGATGGGCTTTGCCGAGGGTTGGAAAACCCGCGCAGCTTTTGGCTGGCGCACGAACCTGCTTCGGTTCCAAGGAGGGGCGCTTTTCTAGCGCCCGGCTCGACGGGGAACAACGGTGACGGGATGCCCAACCCTCGCTAAATAGCCAAACAGCTACCCGCTAAACCGCTAAAAAAATCACCAGCTCGACTTGGTCACGCCGGGGATCATCCCGTGCGAGGCCATTTCGCGGAAGGTGATGCGGGACATGCGGAAACGGCGGAGGTAGCCGCGGCGGCGACCGGTCACTTCACAGCGGTTGACCAAACGAGTCGGGCTCGCGTCGCGGGGAAGCATCGTCAGACCTTCATAGTCCTTCTCTGCTTTCAGCTTGGCTCGAAGCTTTGCATACTTGTTTACGGTGCGCTGTTTCCGCGCGTTTCTGGTGATCCAACTCGATTTCGCCATGGTGAGGGGGAATCTATCCGTTTTGAGAAATTTTCAAGCGAAAAAATGAACAATACCGCTGGCAAGCGGGGCTGCATCGGTGATTTTGTACGATGATGTCCCGACTTTCCCTTTTCGCGGCGTTCTCCCTCGCTTCGCTTTTGTGTTGCGCCGGGGTCGCCCTGCCGTCCCGGGCGGACGCGGCCGAGGCTCCCGAAAAAGACTGGCTCGAATTTTACTACGAGAACCCCACCCCGGAGCAATTCATTCCCCGTCTCAAGGACTGGGCCGCCGACGGGACCCTCGACAACGAGCACGCCCGTCCCGCGTTGATCGCCTTCATCAGCCAGCTCATCCGACAGAACGAAGAGACGCTGCCGCAATGGTACACGGACCTCAGCGGCCTCACGCCCTCCCAGTTGCAGGTCATGCACACCGCGATGCTCTTTTCCCGCACCGCGGCGGCGGATCGCATCATGCGCGAGGTCTTCGGGAGAATCTACGAGGAGCAGAAGCGGGAAACCCCCAAGATCCTGGAGCTGCCGCTCGACAAAGAGGCCACCATGGACATGCTCTGGGGATACTACTACGCCACCGGATCGGAGGGTGCGATCCGGCGCATCGTGTCCGCCTTCCGCTTCGTCGATGCGCCCGAGGATCCTCCCGGTGTGGATGTGCCCGAAGGCTACGTGCCTCTCTACAAGGCCTTGCCACAGTTCGCGTCCGGTTCCCTCATCGCCAACGGCGAGCGCCATCCCCGCGTGGTCGCGATCCTGCGGGAGCTTCAGGAGAAAGACGAATCGCTCGTCGAGGTGGAAAAAAAAGGGATCCAAGAGGTCCTCTCCGCCCTCGATCCTCCACCCAAAGACGCCTGAACCCCTCAACCCCTGAATCCCTGAATGCCTGACTCGACTCACCCCTTCGGCTTGATCAGCAGCACCTCGCCGCGTTCGATCCAGCCCTTGCGCAGGTCGATGCGGAACCAGCCCTCGGCGTTTTTGGGTTGGAAACGCAGTGGAGAGCGCGGACCAAATTCGGCGAGATCGTATTCCCGCCAGGTCCGACCGAGATCGGGTGAGTAGGCGATCCCCGTCTTGAAAGTCGAGGCGGGGGCGCAGTGGCCCGCGATCATCACGCCGTCCTCGATGATCATATTGGCCATTTCGAACTCGGCGTCGAAGAGTTGGGTGTGCTTGCTGGGGTCGGTGAGATCGGCGGGGGCGCAGCGGAAAATGCCCCGGTCGTGTGTTTCATTCAGCTTTTTGGGGCCGTTGGCGTCGGCGGCCCAGTAGAGTTGTCCATCGACGAAGTTGATCCCACCCGACTTGTAGCGGGAGTTCGAATTCACCGAAATGAGCACTTTCCAATCCCACCGGTCGATCGCGGCGTCGTAGGTGCCGCGGAGCCAGTGGCATTCGTTGCCGAATCCGCGGTCGATGTCCCCGGTGCAGGCGTAGAAGGCGGCTTCGTCGGGATGGTAGACCACCGCGTGGATGTGACGGCAGATGACGTCGTTGTCAGGATTCCCGAGAAGTTCACCGGGCGCGGCCCCCTTTTGCTGGAACTTCGGATTTTGCCCGAAGGAGTAGGCCAGCTTGACGGTCTCGCCCTGATCGGTCGAGTAGTAGATATTGACCGGCACGGCACCGCCGAGGACGTTGCAGTAGTTGCCCCAGACGAGGATTTCCCGGCCGTCGATGTCCCAGGTGTGGATGCCGTCGAGGGAATGAAAATACCAGCCGGGTTGTTCGGGATCCGTCGGTGTGTGCGGCCGGTAGTCGCTCCCGTCCGGCTGTTTCACCACGATCTCGCGGTGGGTCGCGAGCTTGTCGGTGCTGAGGTAAAGCCTTTCGCGGGTGGCGAAAAGGATGTTCCCGTTTTTCAAGAGGACGCTGAAGGTGATATTTTCCGCCTCGGGGAAATCCGCCCGGTGCGCCCAGGTGCGACCGTTGTCCTCGGAGAGGTAAATCGTCTTGTCTCGGAAGCCGAAAGCGCGGTTGTCCCGCTGGGAGTCGATGTAGGGACCGTCGGCGGGCGCGAGGCGATACCAGAAATGGTCCGTCTCGCCCTCTTCGGCGGCGTGCAGGAGCAGGGCGGTTCCGCCGAGGACGCCTCCGGTGGCGGCGGCGAGGGAAGTACCGAGAAATTGGCGGCGGTCGAGGGGGGAGCGGGGATTCATGGGCGGTGGAATGGGGAGGGGTAGTTGTAGAACAGCCGGACCCTCCCGCGCAAGCCTTTTGCGGGCGGAGGCGCACACCCGCGTATCCGCGGGAAATCCTCCCCTGCGGCGGTGATGCGCCTCAAAGCAATGTTTACGCGGCGGTGCGGGATGGAGTATGTAACCCTGTCGGAATATATGAGCAACCCCCTCACCCGGATTGTAGGCCGCGCCGTGGACGCGCGGGAGAACGAACTCGCTGCGCTGGTCTGGTCGGCGGCGTATTTCTTTTTCGTTCTTTCGGCCTATTACGTGCTGCGGCCGATCCGCGACGAGGCGGGCGTGGCCGGCGGCGTCGACAATCTGGCCTGGCTCTTCACCGGTACCCTCGTCGGGATGCTGCTGGTCCATCCGCTCTTCGCCGGGCTCGTGGCGCGGCTGCCGAGACGGCGCTTCGTGCCGCTGACCTACCGTTTTTTCATCCTTCACCTGATTGGTTTCTTCCTCCTCTACACCTTCGTCGATCCGTCGAAGAGCGTCTGGATCGGGCGCGTGTTTTTTGTCTGGGCGAGCATTTTCAATCTCTTTGTCGTCTCCGTCTTCTGGTCCTTCATGACCGACATCTACCGGCCCGGCCAGAGCAAGCGGCTCTTCGGCATGGTCGCGGTCGGCGGCAGCATCGGCGCGATCACCGGCTCCACCATCACCTCGGCGCTCGCCGGACCGCTCGGACCGGTCAATCTCCTGCTGGTCTCGGCCCTGCTGCTCGAGTTCGCCTGCCGGGCGTCGCACGCGCTGGAAAAGCACGAACCCGCCCTCGCCGCCGCTGCGGACGAAGAAGACCGCCCCCTTTCCAACGCCTCTGCCGACCCTCCCGCCATCCCGGATCGCACCGAGGAAATCATCGGTGGCGGTGTTCTGGAAGGGATGCGTCGGGTGGCTTCGTCTCCCTATCTGCTGGGGATCGCCGGGCTGATGCTCTGTTTCACCATCGCCTCCACCTTCCTCTATTTCCAACAAGCCGAGATCGTGGAACAAGCCTTCGGCGAGGATCGGGAGGCGAGGACGCGACTTTTCGCCAACCGGGATCTGGTGGTGAACACCCTGACTTTGCTGACGCAGCTTTTCCTCACCGGCCGCATCTTGCGCTGGTTCGGCATCGGGAGCGCCCTGGCTTTCCTGCCCGTGCTCAGCCTGATCGGGTTCGGCGTCCTCGGCCTGGCCCCGGTGCTCGGGGTGGTGATCTTTTTCGAAGTCCTGCGCCGGACGGGGAATTTCGCGATCCAGCGTCCCGCGCGCGAGGCGCTCTACACCATTCTGCCGCGCAAGGACAAGTACAAGGCGAAGAATTTCAACGACACTTTCGTCTACCGCGCCGGCGATCAGATCGGCGCCTGGTCCTACACCGCGATGGGCTGGCTCGGTCTCGGTCTCTCCGGGCTGGCTTTTTGTATGGTCCCGCTCTCGGCGCTCTGGCTTCTCCTCGCGTTGTGGCTGGGGCGCACCAGCAGGAGGCTCCGCGAACAATGACACGGGCCGCGAGAACAGTCAGGAGTTCAGTTCTTCTTCGGTTTGTCGAAGCGGAAGGTGCAGCAGCCCATGTCCAGCATCTGCTTTCCGTCGCGCAGACGCTGCGTGAAATCCGGCGAGACCTCGCACCAGACGATGGTCCTCTCCTTCTCGGACACGACGATACCCGCCTCCCGGAGCATGCGGAGATGCTTCGACATCGTCGGTTGGGGCACCGATAGGCGTCCCGCGAGGTCGGTGACCTTGGCGCGCCCTTCTTCCAGGAGTATCTTGACGACTCCCCAGCGCGTCTCGTCGGAGAGCGCTTTGAGAACATCGGAACAATCGGCATCTGGCATGGTTCGTTTATACCACGATCCGGTCGCCTTTTCCATGCTGCAAATCTCCCCGTCCACGGGTCTTGGATCGACGGGGGCAGGATCGGGAGAAGCGATCACTTGACTGAGCACCGGACACCTTTGGTGTTTCTCTCCCGCCAAGCTGGGCGCTAGCAGCCTGTCGGACTTATCCTCTCCGGCTGTGGAAAACGGGGCTCCGGCCCAAATTTCCCTTCGTTCTCGTCATTTGTGTTCCCACAAACTCCTCGAACTTATGAAAATTTTGTCTCGGATCCCGCTTCCCTCGCACAAATGTTCTAAGTCCGACAGGCTGCTAGCCCCGACGAAGCCCATCCGCTACCGTTTCGCTTCCGCAACGGCCCGGTGGGCGGTTTTCTGGAGGAAGGCGGCATGGTCGGGCTCGATCCCCGGGGGCACGTAGGAGTTCCCCACCGCAGATTCGCCGAAGAGGATTTCATACCAGACACAGGCCCCGAGGTATTCGCCCGCGAGATTGGCGTGGTGCCCGTCCATGGCCAGTTTCGCCTCGCCGCTGCCTTTCGGTTTCCGCCAGCGCCATCCGGTGTGGAGGGAGTGGGTCTGGTCGGGGAGGGCGGGCGCGACGGCGGTCTTGGGGTCGAAGTCCGCATCGGGCCGGTAGGCCCACGTGGGATCGGTGTCGGCGAGGAAAAAGGCGTCGCCCACCGGCAGAATCCCCGCGTTGAGATCTTTTGCGAGGGTTTTGTAGGCGTTTGTTAGTCCGAGATACATTTCTCGCTGGGATTTCGGTTCGCCCGGTTTGTCCGATGTTTTGGTGAAACGCGGATCGTCGACCCGGTAGGCCCAGGTCTGATGAACGAGCAGTCTGGCGGTCGGCGCGTGGGTTGCGATCGCCTCGGCGAGCCACCCGGCGAAGGGCTGGTATGTCGTGGAATCGTGACTCTTGATGCTGGCTTGTTGGATCGTGACGTAGTCCCATTTTTCCGCGAGCAGCTCGTCCTCGAGGCTGCGCCCGTTGGTGTAGAGGCCTTCCTTGTCGGCGGGGTCGGCCTGGTGTTTTTTCAGTTTGGTGGCGTGCAGTTCGAGCGAGGCACCGCCGACGATGACGGGCCGGTGGATGAGGCTGTGTCCCCCCGCCTTGGCGAGGTCGTCGAGGTGGTTGGTGGCGTTGCGGGAAAAGCTGTTGCCTATGGTGAGCAGCCGGACGGCATCGTCTTCGGCGTGGAGGGGGGAAAGGGAGGTCAGAAAAAGACCGACCAGACAAGCGAGAGAGCAGAGACGCGGAATCATGTGGCGGCAGGATACCGGGAGAAAGGGAGGGTGGCAATCTTTCGGGGGGACGCAAATCCCCTCGATCCGCCGCTTGACCATCTCGACTCCGTCCCGCTACCCTGCTCGTTGATGAACTCCGCTCGCCTTGTTGCCAAACAGTTGTTTCTCGTCGGCTTTTTGTCCGGCGCTATCGGAGGGGGTGGGCTGTTGGCGCAGACCGCCGCCGCCGATTCGCCCCGGTCGTCGAGCCGACCCAATCTCATTTTCATTCTCGCCGACGACCTCGGCTATGGCGATCTCGCCTGCAACAATCCGGATTCGAAAATTCCGACGCCCCACGCCGATCGCCTCGCCGCCGAGGGGATGCGCTTCACTGACGCCCACTCGCCCTCGGCGGTCTGCACTCCGACCCGCTACAGCCTGCTGACGGGCCGCTATCATTGGCGTTCGCGGTTGAAGCAGGGAGTCCTCGACGGTTTCAGTCCCCCGCTGATCGAGGCGGATCGCGTCACGGTGGCCTCGTTTTTGCAACAGCAGGGCTACGCCACCGCCTGCGTCGGCAAGTGGCATCTCGGACTCCAGTGGACGCGGACCGACGGCAGTCTGGAATCGGCCGACCGCGCGGAGCAGGGCGGGGTGCGTCCCGGCTACGACATTGATTACACCAAGGGCTTCCGCGGCGGCCCCCTCGCTCTCGGCTTCGACCGTTATTTCGGGATCTCCGCCTCGCTCAACATGCCGCCCTTTTGCTATCTGGAAAACGAGGAGGTGGTGCATCCCCCGACGATGCGGCAGGAGCGGCTCCGCGAGGCTCCGTTCGTCGCCACGGACGAGGGGCTGCGTTCGCCCGATTTCACCAATTACGGGGTGTTGCCGCGCCTCGCCGGGGAGGCGCTTTCCTTTCTGGAGAATCACGCCGCCACCGCTCCGGAGCAGCCTTTTTTCCTCTACTTCCCGCTTCCGTCGCCGCATTTGCCCGTGATGACCAATCAGGAATACATCGGGAAAAGTGAGGCCGGATTGTACGGGGATTTCGTGGTGGAAACCGATGCCATGGTCGGTGCCGTTCTGGAAACGCTCGACCGGCTCGAACTCGCCGAAGACACCATCGTGATTTTCTCCTCGGACAACGGGGGCCTCTTCCACTGGTGGGAGGCGAAAGAGAGCGACGATCTCGCCCACTACAAGGTCGCCGGGCGCGGGGCGGCCATGCGTGAGTATGGGCATCAGGGCAACGCGTGGATGCGGGGAACCAAGGCGGACATCTGGGAGGGCGGCCACCGGGTTCCCTTCCTCGTGCGCTGGCCCGGCCACACCCCCGCTGGGAGCGTCAGCGACGAACTGGTCGATCTCACCGACCTGCTCGCGACCATGGCCGACATCACCGGGGAGGAGCTGCCCGCCGGGGCCGGACCCGACAGCGTCAGCCTGCTCCCCGCGCTGCTTTCAACGAAGCCGGAAAAAGCGGTCCGCGACCACACCGTCCACCTTTCCTTCCGCGGAGTATTCGCGATTCGTCAGGGTCCCTGGAAACTGATTCCGGGGCATCGCGGTTCGGGCGGATTTTCCGCTCCGCGCGATCTCGATCCGGCGAAGGTGGGCGGTCCCGCCGGGCAGTTGTATCACCTCGGCGAGGATCGCGCCGAAACCAAGAACCGCTACGACGACGAACCCGAAGTAGTCGCCCGCCTCTCGAAACTGCTGGAGTCGATCCGTCGGGAACCCGACGGGTTGTGACTTTCCGCCGAGGCATCGAACCTCCCACTCCTCCGAACCCGTTCCTTGCGCATGAAATTCCTCTTCCGAGCCGTCGCCGCGACACCACTCGTCTTCGCCTGGTCGTTCGTTTTTTTCTCCGGCCCGCCGTCGCCCGCATCTGCGGAGGAGAAAAAGCCGAACATTCTTTTTCTTTTCGCGGACGATTGGGGGAAATTCGCCTCGATCTACGCCGAGGTCGAAGGTGCCGGAGGGATCAACGACGTCGTGGACACTCCCCACTTCGACCGCATCGCGAAGGAGGGCGTCCTCTTCCGCAACGCCCACGTCAGCGCCCCCTCCTGCACGCCCTGTCGGTCCGCTCTACTGACGGGGCAACATTTCTGGCGGACCAACACCGGTGCGATATTGCGCGGGGCGGTCTGGGATGATTCGCTCCCGAGTTTTCCGCTCCTGCTCGAAGACGCCGGTTACCACATCGGCTACACCTACAAAGTATGGGGGCCGGGGACGCCTTCCAACGCGCCTTTCACCAAGGAGCAGAACTTCGGGAAACGCGGTCGCGCCTTCAATCAGTTCTCCCAAAACGTGACGAAAAAGATCGGGGAGGGCACGTCGGTGGAGGAGGCCAAAGAGAGTTTGTTGGGCGAGGTCCGGGGAAATTTCCAGGACTTCCTCGCGTCGCGTCGGGAGGGGGAGCCTTTCTTTTACTGGTTCGGGCCGACCAACGTCCATCGCAAATGGATCAAGGGCAGCGGCAGGGAACTCTGGGGCATAGACCCTGACGATCTTCAGGGGAAGCTGCCGCCCTTTCTCCCCGACGTGCCGGAGGTGCGCGAGGATCTCGCGGACTACCTCGGCGAGGTGCGTGCCTGGGACGCGGCGATCGGGGTCGTGCTGGAGGAGTTGGAAAAAACCGGGGAGCGGGAGAACACCCTCATCGCCATCAGCGGAGACCACGGCGCTCCCGGTTTCCCCCACGGCAAATGCAATCTCTATAGTTTCGGGACCAACGTGGCCCTCTCCGTCACCGGACCGGGGGTGAGGGGAGGTCGGGTCGTGGAGGACTTCACCAGTCTCACCGATCTCGCGCCGACTTTTCTGGAAGCGGCGGGTCTCCCGGTGCCGGAGGTGATGACCGGACGCAGTCTCCGACCCGTGCTGCGGTCGGAGAAATCCGGTCTCGTCGACGCCACCCGCACTGTCGTCCACACCGGACGCGAACGCCACGTCGAGAGTGCGCGGGCGGATTTCTCCCCCTACCCGCAACGCGCCATCCGCACGCCGGATCACGTTCTCATCGTCAATTTCCGCCCGGATCGGTATCCTCTCGGAGACCATTATTTGCTGGAGGACGGCCACACCCCGCCGCTGGAGGAACTCGAAAATGTCACCCGCGTGACCCTGCCCGATGAAGACGCCGGCCCGACCAAGGCTTGGCTCGTCGGAGCGCGGAACACGCCCGAGTGGAAAGAGCATTTCGACTGGGTCTACGGGAAACGACCCCGCTACGAACTCTACGACCTCAAGAAAGATCCTCACGAAACGACCAATGTCGCCGACGATCCCGCCTATGCCTCGGTTCGGAAAGATTTGGAGACGCGTCTCTTCGACGAACTGACCCGCACCGGAGATCCCCGGCTCATCGACGACGGCCGGTTCTTTGAAACGCCGCCGATGGCCGGGCCTCTCGCCGCTCCGGCGGGAGCTTCGAAGGGACCGAAGAAAGAAAAGGGGCCGCAGGACGGAAACCGGGACAAGGCGAAGCCCGATCGCGAAGGAAAAGGCGGATCCGCCGCCGCGGCGAAGCGCCCTCCCAATCTCATCTGGATCATGGCCGACGACCTCGGTTGGGGGGAACTCGGATCTTACGGACAGGAGGTCATCCGAACCCCGCGTCTCGACCGCATGGCGGAGGAGGGGATGCGCTTCACCCACTTCTACGCCGGAGCCACCGTCTGCGCGCCCTCGCGCAGCGTGCTCATGACCGGACGGCACCACGGCCACACCCGCGTGCGCGGCAACGCGGGCAAGCGCAATCCCGCCGCTCAGGCGCTGCGGTCCGGTGATGTCACCGTCGCCGCCGCCCTGAAAAAGGCCGGGTATCGCACCGCCCTGATGGGAAAATGGGGTCTCGGCGACATCGGCGAGGCGGAGTCCGGTCTCCCCCGGAAGCACGGTTTCGACGAGTTTTTCGGGTATCTCCACCAGGGCCACGCCCACAATCATTTCCCCGATTTCCTCTGGAGAAACGAGACGAAAATCCCCCTGCCCAACGAGGTCACTCCGATAGGGGAGAGCGGGGCCGGATACGCTGCGGACGGATTGCTTTTCTCCGATGATCTCGTCACCGACGAAGCGCTCAAGTTCGTCGCGCGGAATCAGGACAAGCCCTTCTTTCTCTATTGGAGCCTCGTCATCCCGCACGCCAACAACGAACGGCGTCGCGAGCTCGGAGACGGTGCCCATGTGCCCGACTACGGTCCCTACGCGACAAAAGACTGGCCCGATCCGGACAAGGGGCACGCAGCGATGATCACGCGCTTGGACGGGTATGTGGGGCGAATGATAGACCGGCTCCGCTCGCTCGGACTCGCCGAAAATACCCTCGTCATTTTCACCAGCGACAACGGTCCGCACAATGAGAGCAATCACGATCTGGACCGCTTTGATCCGAACGGTCCCTACAGCGGAATCAAGCGCAGCCTCACCGACGGCGGCATCCGGGTGCCTTTCCTCGCCTGGTGGCCGGGCACGGTGAAACCCGCCGTGAGCGATCACGTCGGATATTTTCCCGACTGGTTCGCCACCGCGACCGAGTTGGCGGAGACCGGGACGCCCGCCGGACTCGACGGGATCAGCCTCGTCCCGTTGCTGACCGGACATCCTGACGAGCAGAAAAAACACGAGTTCCTCTACTGGGAATTCCACGAAGGCGGTTTCCAACAGGCCGCTCTCTACGAGGGACGTTGGAAAGGGATCCGGCGGGGCGGGCCCGACGCCCCGGTGGCACTCTACGATCAGAAAAACGACCCGGCCGAGCAGACCGACGTGGCGGCCCGTCATCCCGAGATCGCCGCGAAGATCGGCGAATATCTCAAGACCGCGAGGACGCCGCTGGCGGAGTGGGAACCGAAGTGGAAGCTCCCCGGTCCAGCCAAAGGCAAGGGTAAGGGCAAAGGAAAAAGCGGGTGAGCCCCGGCGAGTCGCCCGTCGCGGCGACCCGAGGAGAGACCTGGCAGGGCCTTCGCCGGGGAAAATTTTCCGTTCCATTGACGGTGAATTGCGGTCTTTTAATGATATTGCGTCCTGTTTACATGTTTTTCTTGATCGACCGAAAAACCGGGTATGGTCGGACCACGGACAGGGTGTGGGCAGAATTCCCCGCCTTCCTCCCGAGGGGGCGAAGCCCTTTCTCCTCAGTAACCCTTGATCAAATCCCATGTATCGTCCCCCCATCCTCCCGTCGGCCCGTGGCCGTCTCGTTCCGACCCTGGCCGCCTTGCTGGGAATCTCCGCCGCAGTCTATGCGCAGGAACCCGCCACCACCGCCACCACAGAGACCGACGTCGCCCCGCCGTCCACGGAGACCGCCACTTCGGAGGCTCCCGCGACCCTCAGTGAAACGGTGGTGAAATCCGCGTCGGAACGTCGTCCCGACCCGGCTCCGGCAGCACCGGCTCCGGTGAGTCCTCCGGTGGTGGTTGCGCCTCCGGTCGAAACAGTCGCTCCCCTCATCCTCGACGACGAAGCGCCCTCGACCGCGACGGGATTGCCGCTCACGCTCAAGGAGACGCCGCAGAGCCTCAGTGTGATCGACCGCTCCCGCATCGAAACCGAGGGTCTTTTCAACCAGGCCGACGTCCTTCGGAACACGACCGGGGTCTACGTGACCAACCTCGACTCCGAGCGCACCGCTTATTATTCCCGGGGATTTGAAGTGCAAGAGCTCAAGTTCGACGGACTCCGCAGCGGCACCGCGACCGACTTCGCGAGTATGCCGGAAGACTCCGCCATTTACGAGCGGATCGAGGTCATTCGCGGCTCCGATGGTCTTCTCACCGGAGCGGGCCAGCCCTCGGCGACGGTGAACATGGTTCGGAAACGTCCCGGCAAGGAATTCGGTGGTTACCTCACAGGGACCGTGGGAACCTGGGATTTCGGACGCTTGGAAGGGGATATCAACATTCCCCTGACCGAAGACGGCCGGGTGCGCGCCCGCTTTGTCGGGGTCACGCAGGAACGGGAATCATTTCTGGATCGCTATATGGAGGACAAATATGTCGCCTACGGGATCCTCGAGGCCGATATCGGATACAGCACCACCCTGTCGTTCGGCTACAGTTTCCAGGAGACCGATCCGCGCGGGAGCAGTTGGGGAGCGGTGCCGTATTACGCCGCCGACGGTTCGGTGTTGAACCTGCCGCGTTCCACCAACTGGGCGACCAATTACAGCCGGATCGAGCAGGATTCATCGAATCTCTTTTTCCAGTTGGAACACCGTCTCGACAACGACTGGACGATCAACACCAAGTACTCGCATCTCGACATCACCAAAAACTGGAAAGTGGCCTACGCCGGTGGTGGCATGCTCGATTTGACTGACGGTTCTGGAATGAGCTTCTGGAGGAGCTACGCCCCCCAGACCTGGGGATCGGGAGAGGAAGACGTGGACTCGGTCTCGTTCGATGCCTCGGGGCCGATCGAGTTCCTCGGCAGGGAGCACGATCTTTCCTTCGGCTTCAACTACTACCGTTCCGTGTTGAACGCCCGCGACGCCACGGAAACCTACAGTTGGTCGCCGGTGGTCCCCGATATTTTCAACTACAACTTCAACCAGCCCGAGCCGAGTCTCGCCTACAGTGGTGGCTGGGGCGATGTGACCACGGAAGACTACGGCACCTACGGCGCGATCCGCCTGAATCCGTCCGATGAAGTGAAGGTCATCCTCGGTGGCCGCATCTCGCAGTACAAAACCTATCTCGATACTTTCAATCCCATGGGTGCCTTCGCCGGCCGGAGCGAGGATCTCGTGGCGGAGGACGTCTTCACTCCCTACGCGGGACTGGTCTACGACCTGACGGAGACACTTTCCGCCTATTTCAGCTACACCGATATCTTCGACCCACAGCGGGTCTTTGACTACAACCGAAATCTCTACGATCCCGTCCGCGGTGAGACCTACGAAGTCGGTTTGAAAAAGGAATCCGAAGATCGCCGCTGGCTCGGAACCGCGAGCGTCTTCCAGACCAGCCAGAGCAATTCCTTCCAGACGGACTGGACCATGCCGTTCCCCGATGGATCGTATCCTTCGTGGGAGTCGGGGCCGATCGAAAGCCAGGGACTGGAGTTCGAGATCAACGGTCGGATCACGGACGACTGGAGCCTCTACGCCTCCTACACCCACGTGGTCACCAAGGATATCCTCGGCAAAGACGCCGCAAGCAACTATCCCGATGACATGTTCAAGGTCTACACCAACTACCGACTTCCCGGGGCCCTGGAAAAACTCTCCATCGGAGGCGGGATGCGCTGGCAGAGCGCCGTCAACAATATCTACTGGTCCGGGACCAACAGCATCGAGCAGGGCGGCTACGCCGTTTTCGATCTCAACGCCCAGTATGAGATCTCGGAGGACCTCACCGCCTCGATGGTGGTGCGCAACCTCTTCGACAAAACCTATTTCGCCAATGTCGGCTTCTATGACGGCATCTACTACGGCGAGCCGCTCAATGTGCAGGTATCCCTGAAATACGAATTCTAACAGTGCCGCATTTCGTTCTTGGAAAGAGGGCGCGGAACGCGGGTCGTTCCCGTCCTCTTTGTCACGCTCCGCTTTCCCGGATGACATGACCGACTCCCCGCTACGCTACCGCCTTGCCGTTTTCTCCCGCTGTCTCGCGGGGATCGGCGGCGGGTTCGTCCTCGCCCAGTTGAGCGGAGTCGTGCTGGCCTTTTCCCTGACCGGTTCCGGGGAGGAAGTGATGGATGCGGCGGCACTCGTGGGAATCCCGGTTTTTATCGTCTCGCTGCTCTGGGTTTTCTCCTGCGGAAACGCCTGGCGGGCTTGGGCGGGCATCGGAGTTCCCTTGTTGGTCCTCGGCGGTCTGGTCTGGAATTTTTATGGGCGGTGAGAAGAACGGGTTCTCCGCGACAGCCTCCGGTGAGGCGGGCGGAACCTCGTGTGGCGAATGAAACGAACCTTCCGACTTTCGATGCGTTGGCTCCACACCTGGGTGGGGTTGCTTCTCGGCTGGTTGATCTACGTGATCTTTGTCACGGGCACCGCCACCTACTACCGCCACGAAATCACGAAATGGATGCAGCCCGAAGCCGGGAGCCGTGCGGCGGGTATCGTTTCGTTGGAGGAGGGACTCGAACTCTTGGAGCGGATCGCCCCCGAGGCGGGCCTATGGGGTGTGGACCTGCCCTCGGACCGTCTCGATCACGTCCTCGTGGGCTGGCGGGAGGAGAAAGGCAAGCGCTTCCAGAGGGCGGTGATGGGGGACGGGAGCACTCCTCTGGCCCGCGATTCGAAAGGCGGGGATTTTTTCTATCGTTTCCATTTCGAACTGCAGTTGCCCTTCCCGTGGGGTCGTTATCTCGCGGTGATCGCGGCGGGTTTTATCGTCATCGCCCTGATCAGCGGAGTCATCACCCACCGCCGCTTTTTTGCCGATTTTTTCACCTTCCGACCCCGCGGAGGGAGCTACCGGGCGACGCTGGACCTGCACAATGTCTCGGCGGTGGTGGCCCTGCCTTTTTACCTGATGATCAGCCTCTCGGGCCTGCTGATTTTCGAGTATATGATTTTCCCCTGGGTGGACGACGCGGTGGCCTTCGTGGCCTCGTCCAAAAGGGCGGAAACCTCGGCGGCCGCTTCCGTGGAATCGGCGGGAGGGACGGACAAAACGGCAGCCGGACAAGAGGACGGAGGTGGCGCATCGGACCGGGAGGCGATTCTCGCGATGGCGCGAATCGCGGCGGAGAAGTGGGGAGGCGAACAAGAGATCGCCCGCTTCTCCTACCGTGGCCGAGGCACGGAGGCGGCGGAAATTTCGTTTGTGCGCGCGTCGAAACACGAGGGAGTCTCCCTACCGGAATTCCAATCCATCGACTTTGATCCGAGCACCGGCAGGGAAAAAACGCCGACCC
>JAAYAT010000176.1 GCA_012719225.1 Verrucomicrobiaceae bacterium | reverse complement strand
CGCGCGAACCTGACCAACACGCCTCTCCACGCCCTCACCTTGCTCAACGACACCGGTATGCTCGAAGCCTCCCGCGCCCTCGCCGACGCCGTGGTCGCGCTGCCGGACAGCGACAGCGACAGCGCCCTCGACCGGCTCGCCCTGCGGGTCCTCAGCCGCGAACTGACGTCTCCCGAGGAGGCGATCCTGCATCGCGAGCGAATCCAGTCGCTCGACTACTACGAATCCCATCCCGACGCCGCGATCCGCTTCGCCACGGTCGGCCAGCAACCGCCCCCGACCCGTGGGACCGCTCCGGCCACCGCCGCCTGGATGACCCTCGCGAGCATGATGCTCAACCTCGACGAAGCGATCACCCTGGAATGAACCGCCCCTCCCTCACATGAACGCCTTTTCCCGACGCCACTTTCTCCATCAGACCGGTCTCAATCTCGGGGCGATCGCCCTCGGCGATCTCGTCCGCCGCGAGACGTCGCACGCCGCCGTCTCCGACGGAGTTCCCGGAAGGCTCGATGTCATCCGCTTCGCCCCGAAGGCCAAACGCGTCATTTTCCTGACCCAGTCGGGTGGCCCCTCGCAACTGGAGCTTTTCGACCACAAGCCGGGCCTCGCGCAATGGGCCGGTGCCGAGCTGCCCGAGAGCATCCGCCGGGGCCAGCGCCTCACCACGATGACCTCAAAACAAAAACAGCTCATTCTCCCGGGCATCACCCGGTTCTCCCGCCACGGCGAGAGCGGCGCGACGGTGAGCGAATGGCTGCCCCACACCGCTTCCATCGCCGATGAGCTTTGTTTCGTGAAATCCATGGTCACCGATCAGATCAACCACGCTCCCGCGATGACCAAATTCCTCACCGGCCACCAGCTCGCCGGACGACCCAGCTTCGGGGCCTGGGCCAGCTACGGGCTCGGCAGCGAGAACCGCAATTTGCCGGACTACCTCGTCCTCATATCCAAAATGAAACGCCCCAGCGACCAGCCGCTCTACGACCACTACTGGGGCAGCGGATTCCTCCCCTCGCGCTACCAGGGAGTGAAACTGCGCAACGCGAAAGACCCCGTTTTGTATTTGCGCGATCCCGACGGTCTCCCCCGGGAACGCCGCCGCGGCATGCTCGACGGCATTGGCGAACTCAATGCGATGCGTCTGGAGCGCACCGGCGATCCCGAGATCGCGACCCGCATCCAACAATACGAAATGGCTTTCCGCATGCAGACCAGCGTGCCCGAATTGACCGATCTCAGCGACGAACCCGAGTCCGTCTTCGAACTCTACGGACCCGACTCGCGACGCCCCGGCAGCTACGCCGCGAACTGCATCCTCGCCCGCCGCCTCGCCGAACGGGGGGTGCGTTTCATCCAACTTTTCCATCCCGACTGGGATCACCACAGCCGCCTCCCGAGCTGGTGTACCGCCCGCTGCCGCGACACCGACCAGCCCAGCGCCGCGCTCATCCGCGATCTGAAATCGCGCGGTCTCCTCGAAGACACCCTCGTGATCTGGGGCGGGGAGTTCGGACGCGGGGTCGCCGGGCAGGGACAGTGGGACAGCCCCGAAGCCGGACGCGACCACCACCCCCGCTGCTTCACCATCTGGATGGCGGGAGGCGGAGTGAAACCCGGTTTCACCTACGGCGCCACCGACGATTTCAGCTACAATGTCGCCGAGAATCCCGTCCACGTCCGCGACCTCCACGCCACCGCGCTCCACCTCCTCGGGATCGATCACGACCGCTTCACCCACCGTTTTCAGGGTCTCGATCAAAAACTCACCGGCGTCGATCCGGCGCGGGTGGTAGAGGAAATTTTGGTGTGAGGGCCGCGGATATCCGCGAAAACCCGGTGCGGGGTTGCCGGTTCCGAAATCCTGCGGCGTTATCAGCTTTTACGGATTCTGCAGCGTGAAGACGGTGACACGTCGATCCTGACGGCGGAGTTCCTCCGCGGCGTCGGCGGGATAGGTGGATTCGCTCTCACCGTAGCCTACGGGGACAAGATGGGAGTGGGAGACTCCGAAGCGAGCCAGTTCACGGGCGATTCGCTCGGCACGCGCTTGGGAGAGGGAGAGGTTGGAGGAGTAGTCGCCTTCCGCGGAGGCGTGTCCTTCGATAATGAAAGCCTGACCGGAGAGAGCGGGAGCCTTCATCGCCATCGCCAGATCGACAACCACATCGTAGGAATAGGCATTGGCAAAGTCGGTTGTGCCCTGCTCGAAGAGAATATCGTTTCGGGTGATCTCGGTGTCGGGATTCACCACATAACTCACCGCGTAGGCGTCCGGCTCGATGTAGGCGGCCGGCATGTCATCCACCAAGACCAGATCGTTACGAAAAGGGCTGCCCGCCACTTCGGCGATTTTCACCCGCTCGAGCTGGCCGCTCGCGAGGAGGACCGGCGGGATTTCCTCCCGGGTGCGGTAGGTGATGACGCGGCGGCCCGGCCCGTAATAGCGAGGTTGACGAGGCGAAACGACTTCCACAGCGGGCGTGGCGGGCACGACAATGGTTTCCGTGGTCGTGGCGGGAACCGCGACGACGCGCGAGCGGAACGAGGCGGGCGCCTCTGTCACCGCGACCTGCCCCTGGAGGCGGCGACTCATATAATCGACATAATCGGCACGTTCCTGGGCGGTACGATTGACCACCTCCAGTTCCAAGCGTGCCGCCTGCGCTTTGCGGACATCGTCTTTCGCGTCGGCGAGAATGTTGTCGAGGATTAGATTTGCCTCCGCGTCGGACTGCACTTTCAGGGCGGATTGCACCTCCCCTTCGCGCTCCGGGGCGATCCGGCGGATATCGCGCAGCACGGCAAGGGTTTCGTCGGAAACGGCTCGCGTTTGCACCACCACATTGGAGGGCTGTTCGGTGGGAACGACCACCGCGGTGGTGGTCTCAGTGGACGGGCTGACCACCGTTTGTTTTTCGATCACGACAGCGGTCGACGGCGTGCCGCTGCTGGGTTTCTCCTCCTGGGCGTGGGATAGGGAAAAGATACAGACGACACTGAGAGCGGGGATGAGAGAGGTTTTCATGGTTTCCCGATACAGTGCAGGAATCACGCCCGGAAATTCAAATGTACCTTGGTGCTTTACAATGAACCATTCGCACGGCCAAATCGGCCCATTCGCACTGGGGGAACACACGGGAAATGATTCGGAATGCATACCCGCCGGGCAGCTTGCAATGTTCGGCGCTCCGGTTCCAAAACCCGCACGGAAGAGACGCAACCACGTCTCTTGGCCCCTGGCCGCCGAGGCCTCACTCTATCCTTGATCGTGAAAGCCTTCCTCCTACCAGCAGCCAGTCTCCGTCGGGGCGTCATCGCGCTCGCCCTCGCGGCAACGTGCTGGCTCGATGCCGGGGAAAAACCCGAGGAATTGCCCTGGGCCTTCCACCCTTTCGCTGAGCGGACGCTCCCCTCCGTCGCCAACGACGCTTGGCCGCACAACCGCATCGACACCTTCCTCCTCGCGGAGATGGAGAAAGCCGGACTCGCACCCGCCGCTCCGGCCGAGGACCGCGTCCTCCTGCGGCGACTCCATTTCGACCTCACCGGACTGCCCCCGACGGCGGAAGAGGTGGAAAACTTCGACCGCTCCCGTCTCGCCGAAACCGTGGAGAAGCTCCTCGCCTCGCCCCACTACGGCGAGCGATGGGGACGGCACTGGCTCGACCTCGCCCGCTACACCGATGTCGCCGAATCGTGGTTGGATACCGAAAGCCCGCCATTCCTCTACCGCGACTGGGTCGTCGCGGCTTTCAACGACGACCTCCCTTACGATCAGTTTGTGATCCGCCAGCTCGCCAACGACCTCCTCCCCGGTTCCCGGCCGCAGGACAACGCCGCCCTCGGATTCATCGGTCTCAGCCCCAGCTATTGGAAAGAGCTCAAGCTCCCGCCCGAGATCATCAGCGTCACCGTCGCCGAGGAATGGGAGGAACGGGTCGACACCTTCGGTCGCACCTTTCTCGGGCTCACCCTCGGCTGCGCCCGCTGCCACGACCACAAATCCGATCCCGTCACCGCCGAGGACTACTACGCCATCGCCGGAGTTTTTGCCAGCGTCAGGATCGCCGACCGCCCCGTCGTCAGCGACGAACTGTGGAAACCCGTCGTCGCCGCGCGAGCCAAGGTCGAGAGTCTGGAGAAAAAACGGACCGCCCTGAAAAAGAAAAAACCCGCGCCCGACGACCTCAAGGAACAACTCGCCGCAATGGAGCGGGAAATCCAGCGCCTCCAGACCACCACACCCCACTTCCGCCTCGCCAGCGCCAACGGCATCGTCGAAGCGGCCTTGTTCGTGAAAAACAAAGACGGCGGCGAGCACGGCACCCAACTCGACTACCACGACGGCATGGCGCGGGATCTCCCCCTCCACCGGCGCGGCAATCCCAACGACGCGGGGGAGATCGTGCCGCGGCGTTTTCTCTCCGCCTTCCCGCGAGAGAACGGACGCCCCCGCCCGCTCACCCAGGGGAGCGGTCGGCTCGAACTCGCCCGCGCCCTCGTCGAGGAGGCCGCCCCTCTCTCCGCCCGCGTCATCGTCAACCGGGTCTGGCAACACCACTTCGGACGGGGCCTCGTCGAGACGCCGAGCGAGTTCGGACCCGCCGGAGAGGCCCCCACCCATCCCGCGCTCCTCGACGACCTCGCGGCCCGATTTGTCGCCGAGGGCTGGTCCCTCAAATGGCTCCACCGCGAAATCCTCGGCTCCGCCGCCTGGCAGCAGGCCTCCCTCGTCCCTCCCGACAAGGAAGCCCGCGATCCCTCCAATCGCTTCTATTCCCGCATGACCCGGCGACGTCTCGATATCGAATCTTGGCGCGACGCCATGCTCACCGCCTCCGGCGAGATTGATCTCCAGATCGGCGGCGAACCCTCCCCGCTCGACGACACCACCATGACCCGCCGCACCCTCTACGGCAGCATCCAGCGGCGCGACCTCAACGCCATGCTCAGCATCAATGATTTCCCCGATCCCAACACCCACAACGCCAGCCGCACCGAAACCACCACTCCCCTGCAGCTTCTCTTTTCGCTGAACGGTCCCTTCGTGATGGAGCGGTCCGCCGCCCTCGGGAAAGAACTCGCCCGGGCCGGGAAAAGCGACTCCGAGCGCATCCGTCTCGCCTACGCCCGACTCTTCCAACGGCCCCCGAGCCCGCGCGAGGAAAGCCTCGCCCTCGCCTACCTCGCCGAGGGGGCATCGTGGGAGCGATACGCCCAGGTGCTGCTCACCAGCAATGAATTCCTCTACCTCGACTGACGAGTCGCCGGACTGAACCATGGACCGCCCCTTCGACCCCCGCCTGATTGATCGTCGCACCGCCCTCCGGCGTCTCGGAGGCGGACTCGGCTCTCTCGGTTTCGCCTCGGCCCTCCAAGCCGCCGGCGACCTCCCCACCGGATCCCATTTTCCGCCCCGCGCCAAACGGGTCATCCACCTGTTCATGAACGGCGGTCCCTTCGGACCCGATTTTTTCGATCCCAAACCCGCCCTCACCAAATACCAGGGACAACGCCCTCCCGGAGCCGACCTCCGCACCGAGCGTCCCACCGGAGGCCTCATGGCGGTGCCCTACGCCTACGGAAACCACGGAAAAAGCGGCCTCCCCGTCAGCGAATTGCTCCCCCGCACCGCGAAGCACGCCGACGATCTCTGCATCCTGCGCTCCTGCTACACTGACAATCCGAACCACGGACCGGCCCTCCTCCTCATGAACAACGGGACGATGACCCCCAAGGTTCCCAGCATGGGGGCGTGGATGTCCTACGGACTCGGTTCGGAGAATCAAGACCTCCCCTCCTACATGGTGCTCTGCCCGGGACGACCGGTGCGTTTCTCCATTCTCTGGAACAGCGCCTTTCTCCCGGCGGAACACCAGGGCGTCTACGTCAACCACTCCAAAATCGAGCCCGACAGGATGATTCCCTGGCTCAGCAATCCCGAGCTTTCCCGAGCCGCGCAACGACGTCAACTCGACCTCGCCGGGCAGCTCAATCGCGAGCATCTCGCCGCCCGCGGCGCCCACGACGCCGCCCTCCGCGGACGCATCGAAGCCATGGAAACCGCCTACCGGATGCAGTCCGAAGGGAGCGACGCCTTCGACATTTCCAAAGAACCCGCCGCCGTGCGCGAGGCCTATGGCGACAGCCATTTTTCCAACGGATGCCTCCTCGCCCGCCGCCTCTCCGAACGCGGGGTGCGTTTCGTCCAGGTCTACTACGGGAACGGCCAGCCTTGGGACACCCACAGCAAACACGACGAACAAACCCGCAAGCTCGCCGGGGACATCGACCGCCCCGTCGCCGCCCTCCTCGAAGACCTGAAACAGCGCGGTCTCCTCGACGAAACCCTCGTGATCTGGGGTGGAGAATTCGGCCGCACCCCCGTCTCCGAAAACAACAACGGGCGCGACCACAACCCGCACGGCTTCGCCATGTGGATGGCCGGGGGCGGCGTGCGCGGCGGCTACGCCCACGGGGCCACCGACGAATTCGGCTTCAAGGCCGTCGACAAGCGCATGCACGTCCACGACCTCCACGCCACCATCCTGCATCTCCTCGGCATCGACCACGAGCGCCTCACCTTCCGCCACGCCGGACGGGACTTCCGCCTCACCGACGTCCACGGCAAGATCGCGCGGGAGATCATGACCTGACCTCTCACACTTTCCGCAGTTTGGAAATGCGGCCGGTGGCCACCCATTCGGCCACGAAGATATTTCCCTCCGAATCGAAACAGGCGTCGTGGGGATGGACGAATTTGCCCGACACCCAATCCCCGGGAGATTTCCGCATCGCCTTTTTGTCCTTGAGAACCGCTTCGCGCCAAGCGGGATCCTCTCCTAAATGGATGGTTTTGTCATTGGCATCGAGGAGGGTGATGCGGGCGCTGAGGTCGGGCACGAGGAGGAGGTCCCCGCGACGATCCACGTTGGCGGGGAGAAAAAAATCGGTCAAGGTGCGCCGGTGCTTTCCGTCGAGATCCAACCACTGCAACCGACCGTTGGCCCGGTCGGCGACGACGAGGAGGGGATCCCCTGCCTTGCGGTCATCGATCCAGAGACCGTGGGGGAGATTGAACTGGCCGTCCGCTTTGCCCGTCGCGCCAATTTTCTTCTGCCATTCCCCGGCGGCATTGTAGTGGTGAATCGTGTGGGCGCCGTAGCCGTCCGCGACAAAAAAACTTCCATCGGGGAGAAAGGCGAAGTTGGTCGGCAGAAAGCGATCCCGGCCCCAGATTTTTTCCGGGTGAGAGGCTTCTCCCTCGACGTAGACGCCGGACTCCATCGGAGCGAATTTCTCCCAGACCCGCTCGCCGTCGAGGGTGAGTTTGGCGAATTTCTTGAGATGCTGGTAGCCGGTCACGTAGAGGAACTCACCGCCTTCCTCTTTTCTCACTTCGAGTCCGTGGCCGCCACCCTGGAATTCGCCGCCGAAGGCCTTGATGAATTGACCTTTCTCATCAAACACAAAAATCGAGGGATGCTCGGGTTGCTCGACCCGTCCCTCGTGGATCACGTAGAGCCGGTTCTCGCTGTCCACCGCGACATTGTGCGTCGTCTGCCAGGTGTAGGGAGCGGGCGGCACCACCCAATCGTGAGTGACCTCATACTGATGTTCCCCCTCCCCGATGACCACCCCGTTCCCGCTCGCGGCGGCCGACTTGCGGGTGGTGAGGAGGTTGAGACCGCCAAGGCTTGCGGCGGTCGTCGAAAGAAAGTGACGCCGGGACCAGGGGTAAGTGATTTTGTTCATACGGAGGCGATCCTACCGAAAAAACCTTCGATTTGTAAAGAGCGTCATTGAGGTGTTGAGGTGGATTCGGACGCCGCGGCCGGATCGGCGGAACATTGGCATGTTCCGGATGCCGTGAACTGTATTGACTTCCGTGATGCGATTCCCATAGACTCAAATCGATGCCACATTCCCGGGTCGAGTTCGCCGCTCGCCATGTCTCCACGTGCGCCACAAAACAGAGCCTATTGCCATGAACGCCATTCGCCTGATCATCGTTCTACTCCGCAACACGGTCTTGGTTACGCTAGTGGTCGCTCTTGGCTTTGCCTTGGGTGAAGCGATAGGATTGCCCACCTGGCTACAGATCATCTGCTTGATTCCCGCTGGCTACCTCTTCCTCCGCTTATCAGGAGATCCGATTCCACCGATGAAACGTTGGGTTCCCCATGCGATCGCGATTACGGTTGTCGTGGGTGCGTGGTCGACGGCTATTTTTCTCGTTCGAGCGGGCTTCCCCTCTTTCCTCGAGTCATCGTGGTGGCCGTTTATCCTGATTCTCGCTGTTTTGTTCAGTCCGACGAGATCTATTGCGGCGAAAATCGAGCACTGCTGGCCGTTCGGAGATGTGGAGAATCCCACAGGTGTTGAGAGTCCATGATCCCCAACTCCGGCTAGCCTATTTCTCCTTCTCCTATGGCGTCATACGGCGATTCCGCACTGCCGCCAAAACCCGCTCGACGACCTCGTCGACAGTGAGATCGGAGCTGTCGACGACGAGGGCGTCCGGGGGAACGACGAGGGGCGAGGCCGCGCGACTGGAGTCGATCCGGTCCCGCCGGGCGATGGAGTCGGTGATCCCTTCGGAGCGGCGGCGGCGCTCGCGGACCTCGGGCGAGGCGTCGATGTAAAATTTGAAGGGGGTATCGGGAAAGACGACGGAGCCGATGTCGCGCCCTTCCATGACCACTCCGCCGCGCTCCGCGTAGCGACGCTGTTCGGCGACGAGACGGTCGCGCACCTCCGGAATGGCGGCGATGACGGAGACGTTCGCGTTCACTTCGGTCGAGGCCATCTCCGTCCGGGTCATGCGGGTGCCGCCGACCGAGACTGTCCCGACGCCGTTCTCCTCGCCACAGGAGAAGCGGGTCGCGGCGAGCAGGTCCAACACCGCGGCGGTGTCATCGGGACGGATTCCCTTTTGCAAAACCCACCAGGTGAAGGCACGGTACATCCCGCCGGAATTGACAAAAACGCATCCCAGGGCTGCGGCGACCGCTTTGGCGACGGTGCTTTTGCCCGAGGCGGCGGGTCCGTCGATCGCGACGATTAGGGGAATGGGTCCGCTCATGATGCGCTATCGTGAACCGTGCTCGTCCCGCTGGCAAAGGATTTTCCCCGTCGCGCTTTCGGACCAAAAAGCGCTTGCCCCGATGCGGGACGCTCTTTATGGAAGGGGAAAATATCATGATCCTCTCAGACTCGGAGATTCTCGCGGCGATGAGCCGGGGCGAAATCGTCATCGAACCCTACCGCCGGGAGTGTCTCGGCACCAACAGCTACGATGTGCATCTCAGCAAGCACCTCGCCACCTACAAGAACCGCGTCCTCGACGCGCGGGAACACAACGAGATCGAGCATTTCGAAATTCCGCCCGAGGGCTACGTGCTGGAACCCCAGATCAATTACCTCGGCTCCACCGTGGAGTACACCGAGAGCCACGCCGCAGTCCCTTTTCTCGAAGGAAAATCCAGCGTGGGCCGCCTCGGCATGGACATCCACGCCACGGCGGGAAAGGGGGACGTCGGTTTCTGCAACTACTGGACCCTGGAAATCTCGGTGAAGCAACCGGTCCGAGTCTACGAAGGGATGCCGGTGGGCCAGCTCATCTATTTCCTCGTCCGGGGGGATATCCTGACACCCTACAACACCAAGGATTCGGCCAAATACAACGCCCGCACTCCCCTGCCGGTCGAGTCGATGATGTGGCGGAACAAATTCTGAAACTTGGGGAGCGGTTTTGCGGGTAGCTTTTTTGCCGTTTAGCGCCAGCGCAAGGAACGGGGCCTGTGAAGGGCGCTAGGAAAGCGCCCCTCCTTGGGCCAAACCTGCTTCGGCATTCCATCCCGCCTTCGACAGAGGTGGGGCGAACCGTCCCCGGTGAGCCGGTTGGGCATTCGGACATCTTTGATTCCCCGGCGGCTCACCGGGACGGTTCGCCCTACCTTCGCCAAACACGCTTCGGCATCCAACTTGATCTTCGGCATCAGCAAAACAGCTACTTGCTAAATAGCTACACAGCCACCCGCCGCCCCGACTCCATCGAGGTCGCGGCGGCTTCGAGCACACGTAGCCCCTCGACCCCGTCACGGAAGTCCGGTTCGACCGAGCCGCCGGTTCCGCAGGCGTTGAGGAAGTCGAGGACGGCGTGAACGAAGGCGTGCTCGTAACCGATGATGTGACCGGGAGGCCACCACGCGCCCACGTAGTCGTGCGAGGGTTCCGTCACGAGAATGTCGCGGAACCCGCGGCGGTCTTCGGAGTCTCCTTCGGAGTAAAAGCGCAGCCGATTCATGTCCTCCATGTCCCAGGTGAGGGCTCCCTGACTCCCGTAGATTTCAAACGTGTGGCGATTGCGTCGGCCCGTCGCGTAGCGGGTCGTTTCGATGCTGGCGAGGGCACCGTTTTGAAATTCCCCGCTCAGGATCGCGGCGCATTCGACCTCGACCGGACCGCGCCGCGAGGGATCCTCGGCGAGGGGCCGCTCTGGGATGAACTGTTTTGCGCGGCAGTCGATCTCGGCGAACTCACCGACGAGAAAGCGGGCGAGATCGACCGCATGGGAACCGAGATCCCAGAGCGGACCGGCCGCGGCGGTGGATTTTTTCAACTTCCAGTCGAGCGGATGGCGAGGATCGACGAGCCAACTCTGCTGGTAGGCACCGCGCCAGTGGTAGATCTCTCCGATTTCCCCGTCGTCGATGATTTTTTTGGCGAGGAGCACGGCGGGACAGCGGCGGTAGTTGTGATTGAGGTAGTGGACCACCCCCGCCTTCTCCGCGGCGGCGAGCATGGCCTCGCCCTCGGCGAGGGTGTTGGCGAAGGGCTTTTCGCAGAAAATATGTTTTCCGGCCTCCGCCGCCGCGATCGCCATTTCCGCGTGGAGAAAGGTCGGGGTGGCGATGTCGATCGCGTCGATGTCATCGCGCTCGAGCAGCCGCCGCCAATCGGTCTCCGTCTCCTGCCAGCCCCAGCGCCGCGCGAAGGCAGCGAGCTCGGCGGAATCGCGGCCGCAGGCGACCTGCAGGACGGGTTTCACGGCGGGATCAAAAAAGCGGGAAACCTGATTCCACGCGTTGGAATGGGCGCGCCCCATGAAGCGATGGCCGATGAGGGCGATGCGTAGCTCTTTCATGCGGCACGGGATAACCCGAAGGAAGGAGCCGCGAAAGTGATTCTTCGCGTATTCTTTGCAAAAGAGGGATGCAAACCGGGGAAAAATGTTCATACTAACAGCCTCAATGTTTGATCTCGCCGCCGATAAAAACCTCATCCGCGACCCGCTCGCCGCTCTGGAGCGACACTTCGGCTTCCGTGAATTCCTCGCGGGGCAGGAGCCGGTCGTCTCCTCCCTGCTGGCCGGTCGCGACACTCTCGCGGTGATGCCCACCGGCGGCGGCAAGTCGCTCTGCTACCAGCTCCCCGCGATGGTGATGGAAGGGGTCACGCTGGTGATCAGCCCGCTCATCGCCCTGATGAAGGACCAGGTCGACGGACTGGTCCGCAAAGGCGTGCCGGCCACGATGATCAACAGCACCCTCTCTCCCTCCGAGCAATCGGAGCGGCTCCGCGAGCTCGAGGCGGGGAAATTCAAACTGGTCTACATCGCTCCGGAGCGCTTTCGCAGCGGCCAGTTCATCCGCTCGCTGCAGCAGGTCCCGATCGCCTTCATCGCCGTCGACGAAGCCCACTGTCTGAGCCAGTGGGGCCACGATTTCCGACCCGATTACCTGCGGCTCTCCGAGGCGCTGGAGCGGCTCGACCACCCCCAGACGGCGGCCTTCACCGCCACCGCCACGCCGGAGGTGCAGGCGGACATTTTACAAGTGCTGAAGCTGCGCGAACCCTACATTTCGATCAGCGGGTTCGAACGGCCCAATCTCAGTCTGCGGGTGAGTCATTGTGAGGGAAACCGGGAAAAATACGACCGCCTCCACGAGTTGATCCGGGCACAGCGCACCGGGATCGTCTATTGTTCGACACGCAAGCGGGTCGAGGAGGTCAGCGCCTCCCTCTCGGGCATGGGGGTGAAGCTCGTCGCCTACCACGGCGGCATGGACGACAAGGACCGCGAATGGGCCCAGAACGTCTTCCTCGACCGCAGCTACGACGTGGCGGTGGCGACCAACGCCTTCGGGATGGGGATTGACCGCGCGGACGTGCGCTTCGTCGCCCACTTCGACGTCCCCGGCAGCATCGAGGCCTACTATCAGGAGGCCGGTCGCGCCGGGCGGGACGGGGAACCGGCCGAGTGTGATCTCCTTTTCAACTACGCCGACACCCGCACCCAGGAATTTTTCCTCGACGGCAACAATCCCGGCGCATCCGTCATCCGCGCGCTCTATCGACTGCTCCGTCACCAATGCGGCCCCGCCAACGAGGGCATCACGATGACGATCAAGGAACTCACCGACCTGCTCGAAATCAAGAACAGCATGCAGGTCAGCAGCGCCTTGTCCCATCTCGTGCGAACGGGCTACATCGAACGCTTCGACGTGCCCGGCGAGCGCGCCCGCGGCACCCGTCTGAGCGATCCGGCGCGAACGGAAAACGATCTCGTGATCGACGAAGCCGCCCTGCGGGAAAAAGAACGGCGCGACCGCTCCAAGCTCGACGCCATGGTGAAATTCTCCTACGACACGGGAGTCTGCCGCCAGCAGTGGATCCTCGAATATTTCGGCGAGAGCGATTCCACTCCCTGCGGCACCTGCGACATCTGCTGCGAGAGCGATCACAGCGACCGTCGCCCCCCCGGCGACGAAGAGCACCTCCGCGTGCGCAAGGCCCTCAGCGGGATCGCCCGCACCTGCGCCCGCACTCCCTCGGGCGACTGGGAGGGGCGCTTCGGCAAGGGCAAGATCGTGCAGATGCTGACCGGGGCCAAGGTGCAGGAACTGAAGGCGGCGCGGCTCGACCAACTGAGCACCTTCGGGATTCTCAAGGGCGAGGGTTCGGCCTATGTCTCCGCCCTCATTACGGAAATGGAAAAGGTCGGCCTGGTCGCGGTGCGCAAGACCCCCTACCCGCTCCTCGGTCTGACCCGGCGCGGCGCGGAAGTGATGAAGGGCGACAAGGGCTATCGGATGGTCTGGCCCGACCGCGGCAAAATGTCTCGGACGGGCCAATCGGTGGCCGAGAACCACGGGCTGGAGGAACTGGCCTTTGACGAGGACCTTTTCGACCGGCTCAAGGAAGAGCGCAAAAAGCTCGCCGAAGCTGCCGGCGGCGTGCCTCCCTACGTCATTTTCGGCAATCAGGTCCTCGAGATTTTCACCCGTCTGCGCCCCACCACCGAGAGCCAGGCCCTCAAAATCCACGGTGTCGGCAAGGTGAAGGCGGAACGGTATCTGGAGCCGTTTCTGCAGGTCATCCGGGACTTCGGGAAAGGGTAGCGAAGCCGCCTTCGACGTTCCCAAACAAAAAGCTGCCCCGTGACACTCGCCACGGGACAGCTTTTTCACTTCTTGTATTTCCCCGGAAGCCTGAAGGACAGGCTCCGAAAAAAAATCATTCGCCGCCCTCCTCGTCGATCTTCACGGAGAGGCTCTCGGGCGAGCGTCGGCTGAGTTTGAGGGCCTGCGTTTTGACATTGATGAGATCCCACCAGGCGTCCCCCAGCGCTCCCTGCAGCGGGGTGTTTTTGTCCCCGCGGACCACCTCGACCTGTTCGAGCAGTTTCTGGGCTTCTCCGAACACATTGAGCACGAGCTGCCCGTCGTCGGGCGAGAGTCTGCTGTCGCCGGGAGGGACGGTGGCGAGCCGACTCCTGAGCTGTTCCACTCCGCTCTGGATCCCGGCGACGCGCGGATCCGCATCCGTCGGCGGGACGACGGGTTTCGCGTCTTCCTTCGTCTCTGCGGCGGGGCTGGCCACGGACGGTGCGGTCGACGGAGTCGCCGCCGTGGGTTCGGGCTGTTTTGGCTCCGGCGCTGGCTCTTTTGCCGCGGGCGCGGCGGTCTCCGGCTCGACTTCCGGCTCCGCGGTGGCCGGGGCGGCTGCGGCTGCGGGTTCGACCGGTGCGGCGACCGGGGCAGGGGCGACTTGAGAAGCGAGCGGAGCGGGCGCGGGTTCGACCGGGGCAGGCGGGGACGCGGGGAGTGTCTCCTTGGGCTGGTCTTGGATCACGGGACCGGGCGATACGACCAAGGGGGTGTTCAGGGCCGAGGGAACCGTTCCCATTCCGATGCTCATGCCGATGGCGGAGGCCGGGGCGGGCCCCGACGAGACGGGAATGTAGGGAGCGCTCGATGCGAGGTTGCGTTCGCTCGCCTCGGCCTCGAGGGGAAGGCGACTCCCGCCCTCCTTGCCGAAGGTATGGTTCGACTTGCGGGTGCGGACCGGGTCGTGGTATTCCGGGACGTCCTCGATGGGGCGGGACGGGAGGTCGGCGTTGGTCCGAACCATGGCGGTGTCGAAAACCGGTTCTTTCGCGGAGTAGTCCGAAACCGGCGGCGCTTTCCAGGGTTCGCGGGTGATGGGTTTCTCGGTGAGTCCCTCGGTCCCGGCGTTGAGCGCCACCGGGGTGATGAGCATCATGAGGTGTTGGCGGGAACGATCCTGTCTGCGGTTTTTGAAGGCGTAGCCGATCACGGGGAGGCGCGCCAGAAAGGGAAGACCGCTCTCGTTTTCATCGACGCGGGCGGCATCGAGTCCGCTGATCGCCACGGTGTAGCCGCTCTGAACGGTCAGGGGAGCGGTGTAGACCCGCGAGGTGGCGATGGGAAACGGGTTACCGTTGATGATCTCGGTGCCGATGATGTCGGACACGGTCACGGAGACGTTGAGGAGGATTTTGTTTCCCGCCATGCGTTTGGGCAGGATGTTGATGACCGTCCCGATGGGCAGATACTCGATCGAGGAGGTCTCGGTGGCCCCGGCGCCGAGGCTGGCGCTGGAGGACGATCCGAGGACGGGTTGGTTCACGACGCTGCGGAAGGAAACCTCGCGGTTGTCGAGGGTGACCATGCGCGGATAGGAGACCGTCCTCGTCTTGCGGTCGTTGAAGATGGCACGGAGTTTGAGATTGAGATCGCTGTAGCTCAGCACCGCGGTGGGCAGGGCATAGCCCCCCATGGAGCCCAAGTTGAGCGGACCGCTCGCGTCGGTGAGGTTCACCTGGAGACCGTTTTCGCCGAGGGCACCGTTCCAGTCTATCCCGAAATCCGAACTGGGGTCGCGGCTCGTTTCGAGAAATTTCACTTCCACCGCGATCATCGGTTGGGGGCGGTCGGCCGAGGCGAGGTAGGCTTCGATCCATTGGTGCTGCTGACGCGAGGCGACGACATAGAGGGTGTTCGAATCGCTGTTCCAGATCACCTTGGACTGCCCGGCGTCGTCCGGAGCGCCGCCCTGGGAGCGCACCACCAGTTCCGGCTGGCCCTGGAATCCGCCGACGGAGAGTTGGGAAACACTGTCCACCGAGGCGGTCGGAGCGAAGGTGGCGTTGCCTCCGGTCGTGGGGATGTCGAGAATGTTCTGGATGTCTTCGAGGATGCGGGAGGGTTCGGTGACAAAAAAGTCGGGCGATCCCTGGAGATTCAGTCCGGTTCCGGAGGTGCCTCCGCCGGACATCCCCGATCCCAGGCCCCCGCCTCCGGCGGCCGCCTGGGTGTTCTTCGTGACCAGCTCCTGGGCGTTGTAATTGATCTCGTAGATCCGACCGATCAACTCCTGATCGTTGGCGGAGCGGAGATACCAGATCCCGTTGTCGTGGATCAGGGCCACCCCGTTCGCTTTCGCGAGGGTTTCGAGCGCGGTGAAGGGACTCGCGGTGATCGTGAAGGTGACGAGATTCTCGCCGCTGTTCGTGCCTTCGGGCAATCCGAAAAACCCGATCCCAGCGTCCTCAGCCATCAGGCGCATCACGTCGCTGAGAACCGCTTTGGAGAAATTGTACTGGCGCGGGGCGGCACTGCGCAAGGGGGCCGCGGCGGCCTCGTAGGCCGGCGAATTCAGGAGCGACATCTGTCGGCCCAACTGGGCCTCCGCCCGGGGCGCGCCCACGAGAGCCGCGAGAAGCAAAACAAGAAGTGTGGTTTTCATTTTCGTAATTTTTAGAATTACAATACAAAAATAATCAATAAACCTGAAATTTCAATAAAAAATTTTATATTTATTAGGAAGTATTCCATTGATATTTCTGATTCATTTCATAAATTATGATATTTATCACAAATTCCTCCTCTCTTGATCCCCGGCCATGCAAGGCATTGACGACAGAAGCCCTCTCGGGAACCGCATTCTCCACCTCGCGCAGAGGTACAATATCAGTGATTTCTACGTCACGCCGTGGGAGCAGATCTCCTACCGGAGGAACGGCGACCTGGTGATCGATTCCTTCATCTACCAGCCCGAACATCCCCTGGAGGTCACGCCGGGGACCCTCGACTATGCGATGCTGATCGGCCCGCTCCGGTTCCGGGTGAACCAGCTCGTGACCCGGGGTCGCTTGCGCTGGGTCCTGCGCCTCCTTCCCGATCACATCCCGACGCCGCAGCAGATCGCCCTGCCGCCCCAGGCGCTGAAAGCCTATCTCGAAGCGGAAAACGGACTCTTCCTGATCTGCGGCGCGACCGGATCGGGGAAATCGACCACCATTGCCTCGATGATCAAAGCCCGCGCCGAGCGCCGCCGCGAGCACATCATCACCTTCGAGGATCCCATCGAATACATCCTCCCGACCAATCTTCCCTCGCTCATCACCCAGCGGGAAATGGGTTCCGACGAACTCGATTTCAGCATGTCCCTGAGGGCGTCCCTGCGCCAGGCACCCGATGTCATCATGATAGGAGAAATCCGGGACGGGATTACCGCCGAGATCGCGATGCAGGCGGCCGACACCGGTCACGTGGTCATCGCCACGATGCACACCTCTTCCGCCGCCCAGACGGTGCAGCGGTTCCTCAAGCTCATCCCGGGAGAACGCGTCGAGAGCGCCATGCTTTCCTTCGCCGATTCCTTCCGCATGATCCTCTGCCAGCAACTCCTCTACGACGCCCAACAGGAGCGCCGCTTCCCCGTCCACGAAGTGCTCTTCCCCTACGACTCCGTCACCGGGATGATCCGTCGCGGTGATTTCAAACGCCTCGACCACGAACTCGAGACGGGCATCACCAAGGGAATGATGAACTTCGAGCACTGCCTCAAGGTGCGCGAGTTCGAAGGCTGGCGCTCCAGCACTCCCGCCAAGACCGGCTACTCCGAGCACGAGGTGGCTGAATATCTCCACAACGAACTGACGCCCCTCGATCAGGAAACCCTCGCCCGCTGAATCCCATGGAATTCAAAGACATCAAAGACGTCCTCACCTTCGCCGCCTTCCGGCCCGAGCCTGACAATCCCCTTTTCACCTGGCCGCAGCGTTTCCCGAAACGCAAATCCGTGCTGGTGAACATCAATCGCGGGCATTGTTCGTGGGCTTTTCTCAACCGCAAGGGTCAGTTGGAGGACACCGGAGAAGCCGCCGGAGAATTCATCGAAGTGGCCGCCCGCATGGCCGACGAGTGGCGCGCCCACACCGAAGACGGCTGGCTCGGTCTCTCGCTGAACCATCGTTTCATCATTTCGCTCGAGCACAACCTCTCCCGCAAAAAGGGTTGGCAGGAGGAACTCCGCCAAAACCCCAAAACCGTTCTCGGGACGAAATACGACCGTGCCAAACGCTACGCGCTCCACCACAACCCCGAGACCAGCGCGAGTCTCCTGATGGCCTGCGACGACTCCATGGTGAAGTCGATCGAAGAGGCCATCCGCGGACACAATCTCCGTGCCGCGAGGATCTGCACGGGACTTTTCGCCAGCACCGCGCTCCTCCTCAATCACATCGCGGCCGACAACGCATTAAAAACCCAGGACCTCATCGTCGTGACCTGGCTCGACGGTTCCCTCTGCGTGGTGCGCCAGAAAAACGGGCAGTGGCAGGATCTCCGCTGCCGCAGCGGCATCCCCGCCGACGACGAGATCACAATCAGCCAGATGATACGGCCTTTCGTCGAAAAGGCCGATCCTTCCACCCGCGTCATTCTGATGGAAAACCGCAAGTCGGCCGAATTCTCCGCCAGCTACCTCAACCAGTTCGGAAACCTCCACGTCACCGATGTCACCGAGCAACACAATCTCTGGAACATCCTCGCCCGACATTGATCCCGCCGATCCCCTCCTTCCTCCCCTCACCCTTTCCCCACCATGCACGACGTCATTCACGATCTCAAAATAGAGCGGCAGAACGTCTCCTCCGGACTGCCCGCGGGATACAAACTGATTCCCGTGGCCTTTTACATCGTCTCGATCGCGGCGGTCTTTCTCAGCCTCTATTTCTCCCTCAGCAAAAAATCCTACGAAGCGACGAACCTGCTCATGCGGAATCGCATCGAGGAAGCGCAGTCGCAGCGGGACGCCCTCGTCTCGAACCAGGAGACCATCGTCGCGGAAGCCAAAAAGGCGGAAGTCCTCGCCAAGTGGCTGGAAGGTTCCCGCCCGCTCCAACCGGTCACCGTGGCGGTGGGCCGCAGCATGGGCAAGGACTCGACCGTGGCGGAACTCGCCCTCAACCGCAATCCCGAGATCCCCGCGCACACCTTCATGCAGCTGAAGATCGACGGCGGCGGCACCGAACAAATCGAGCACACCCTCGACTCCATCTACGCCCTCCACTACCAGACCTACTCCGCCCAGCAAGTCAAAGGGCGCAACTCGACCGATTTCCAGGCGACCTTGATCCACTCTGACAAATAACCCGCACCGGCTCTGTCGCCCCTCTCCTCTCCCTTCGCCCCCCCTTACGATGAACCATCACAAAGCCGCCTGCGCCCTCCTGCTTTTTCTCGTCGCCGCGATCCTTTACGGGGTCAATACCTTGCGCAACTCCACCTCCGACGCGCGCGAGACCGTCCGGATGAGCCAGTCGGAAGCCGAGATGGCCGAACAGCAGGCCCAGTTGGCCAACATCCAGTTGAAAACCCTCGATTCGAAGACGGCGGAACTCCGCCTCGTTTTCAACGAATGGAAACCGTATTTCGAAGCCCACCGCACCGCCCAAGACGCCGAGCAGCGCATCGCCGAAGTGATCCGCGAGGGCGACGTGTTTTTGATCTCGCAGAAGTTCGAAACCGACGAGGTCGGCAAGGATTCCGTCATCGAAGAAGCCCTCGTCGCCGATCTCGTCGTCGAGGATGACTACGCCAAGACCCTGAACTGGCTGGGCCGTCTCGAAGAGGCGATCCCGAGCTGCCGCATCACCCGCTGCCAGCTCCTCCGCGGCGACCGCGGCAACGATATCCACCTCGAACTCCAGGTGCAGATTCCCATTTTAAAAATCTGACCGCCTCCTCCCCTCACCCTGTTCCCCCCATGAGCACACCCTCCCACGCTCCGACGCGATCCGCCTTTGGCATGGTTGGCATCGCCATTCTTCTGGCTGGCTTCCTCGCGTTCCCCCCGCTCCTCCCCGCCCAGACCGCCGCGCCGATCGATCCGGCCACCGGTCTGCCGACCACCGCGACGCCGGCCGCGAACTTTGTTCCCGGACGCATCATCGGGATGCGCCCGGAGGAAAAGCGCCCCCTCCTGCTCAAGGCGAGCGAGCGCAATCCCTACGCCAAACGAAGCGATAGGGAAGAAATCACCGGCGAGGAAAACATCGACGCCGAAGAGCAGCAAATTCGCGCCCGGCTCGGCAGCCTCGCCGTGACCGGTCGCAGCGAAGGTCCCAACGGACTCCGCATCCTCCTCGGCGACATCATCCTCGAACAGGGTCGCATTCTTCCCCAACTCCTCGAAGACCAGAGCGAAAACCTCAAAGTCCTCGCCATCAGCGACGACACCGTCGTGCTCGGCTGGATCGACCTCGCCAGCGGGGAGGCCAGCGGAAAAACCATGCAGGTGTCCTACGACCTCAGTCCGAGAGTCAGCTACGCCCTCCACGGACAGGAGTCCCCCGCCGCGGAGGAAGGAGGCGGCGAACGGCGCATGGGAGTCCTTCATCCGGGACGCCCTCACGGTCACGAGAAGAGCGCCCCGGGCGAAGCGACTTCGGCCGACGACGGCAAACCGGAACAGAAACCGCAGGCCCCCCGCGACATTTCCCAGACGGAGAAATAACCCCCCGAGAACGCTTCCCCTCCCACGATGAAAATCAGAGCGAACCGGTCCCGCCGTGCATGGACATTCGTAGAGATGCTCGTGGCGATCTCGCTCTGCGCCGTCTTCATGGGCGCGGCGACGCTGGTCTTCGGCAGCATCACCGCCAATTCGAAGCGGCTCAGCAGCCTCGTCGAGGTGACCATCGGGGAAGCCGCCAAGGAAAATTTTTACGGACAATCCGGCGACACCGTGCGGGTCTATCAGGCCCCCAACTACGGCAAGGCCTCCTTCGCCCTGCTCTTCCGCGAACATCTCCGCGAAGACTTCGAAGCCGCCACCATCGTCCACTGCCTCCCGCGAAGCCTCGCCAACACCGTGCGGCCCGAGTTCCTCCGCTACGAGGCCGGCGATGTCGGCAGCACCCGCCCCGCCCCCCGGCTCGACACTCCCGAAGCCTTCCGCCGCTTTCTTCTCACCGTCGAATCCGACGCTGCCGCGATCTACGATACCGAAATCCGCAACCTGCCCTCTCCAGAACGTCCCAACACCACCCTCTACCTCCTCGCTCCCTCGGAAGACTCCGGTTCTCTCCGGGTCCTCGCCGTCTACGAGATCGACTTCGTCCCCGTTTCCAGTCCCGTCGGCACCTACGCCAGCGCTCGTCGCTACAAAAACGGAACCCTCACACACTACTACGATATCTTTTACGAAAGCGGTCCCGGGGCGCTCCCGATTCCTTCTTTTGTGGCCTTCGAGACCTCCTCGCGCGGGGCCGTCGCCGAAGGCACCTCGACGGATCGTTTTAAAATCGCCGACTGGTCGCCCTTCTATTTCGTCTGGCTCCCCGATCCCGCGATCAATCCTCACAAGACCCCTAACACGCCGCCCGTCGCGGCCGCTTCCAGTCCCCGCTCCGCCTACGAACACCTCGGTCCCCGCAGTTCTCTCAGCCTCGTCGCGCCGATTTTTCCCAATCTCTGAACGAAGGCCGCCCCCATGAAACTCCCCGGCATCTCCTCGCGAACCACCCGGCACCAACGGGGCAGCGTCCTCGTGATCTGCATGGTCCTCGCAGCCCTCGGGACCCTCGGCATCGCAGCCTGGTTCTCCCTGCTCGACGCTCGCAGCCATCAGGCCGAGGCCGGTTTCGAGGCTCTGGAGCGCCGTGTCGCCGCGCGAAACAGCCGGGCCCTCGCCTTCCGTGCGATCTACGCCTCCGTGCTTCCCGCCGACGCCGGTGTCGACAGCGACACCGTCTACGAACTCCCCGACGGAAAAGGGCGCGCCATTCTCCGGACGAATCCCATCGTGCCCCTGCGCAACGACGCCGCCGGACCCCACTCGCAAAACGGCGTGACCCCGCTCCACAGCGCCTCCACTTCTCTCGCCGTCGATCTCTGGAATGGCGTCGCGGAGGTCCGCCGGGACTTCCGGCTGCGCAACCAGCATCCCGCGCTCGGCGGCGACCTCCTCACCCTGCACGCCCCCGTCGCGCCCGCCGACAGCGCCCCCCTCGTCTCGGGAAATCTCCGGGTGAAAGGGCGCGCGGTGTTTTACGACGCCGTGGTTCGTGACCTCAACAGCGGACTCCGCGCCGACGAATACCTCCTGCCCGATGACATCGCCGGCACCACCGCCCTCCGCAACGTCGCGGGTGCCGCGGTGCTGCCCCTCAGCATCCCCCACTACCGGCGCACCACCGGAACCACCGCCGACGGCCCCGCCTACCGGGGCGAAATCGAACTGCTCAGTGCGGCCCTCAACCCCCAGAACGCCTACGAATCCAGGATCAGCGTCGGGGTGTTTCAAGAACTCACCGGGGACATTCCGATGAGCGAGTCGCTCGGTCCCCCGACCATTCCCGCCGCTCCCGAAGACGCCACCCTCCTCAGCTTCATCGACAGCAATCCCCCGCCTCTGGTGGTGACGGAGCTTTCCCAGTATGACTCTCTCTCCTCGGACATTCTCGCCGCGGCCCTTCACAAGGACAACCCGGCCCTGACAAAAAATCAAATCCTCGGCATCTTCGACGTCCAGTCCGGCCTTCCCGACGACGCCCTCACCCGACTGATGGGCACGCTGGAGGAAGCCGATCTCGGCACTCCGCTCGATACCGCGATGACCGAGCTCAACCGGAAAAACGGCGCGCAGTTCAACGCCACCGGCAACGGACTCGTCCAGGTTTTCCTCGACCGACCCGAGATCACCCAGATCGTGGCGAAAAACATCACCCGGCTCCGCCTTTTCGGTCAGCCCGATTCCATCGCGGCCGCGGCGGCGGAGTCGCTCCCCCCGCTCCTCGTCGTGGTCGACAACCGCGACGGCACCGCCCTCGAACGGATCGACTTCGTCCACGAGAACCGCCGCCCGCTCATTCTTCTGATCGCCTCTTCCGCCGCCGCGCCGGTGGTGGCCTCCGCTGTGTTTCAGGGTCGGTCCCCCTTTCCGGACTGGCGCGGCATCCTCGAGCTGCAAAACACCGGGGTCGCCTTCGAGCTTTCCGCCGTCGCCGGAGCCAGCCTCGTCGGGGGTATCCGGGGAAATCATCGCCTCTCCGTGAGCGGCGGTAACCTCACCCTAGAACGCGACCACCCCGGCACCGTGCTCGCCCCGCTCCTCAGTCGGGACGCTTGGATCGAAACCGCCCCCGCCGGATCCCTTCCATGAATCCTCACAAATCCATCTCCCGTTTCTCGCAACCGCAAGGCCGTGGCGGCGTCCGCGCCTACACCCTCATCGAGGCCCTCGTCGCCGGCGGTATTCTCATGATCGGAATCGGGGCCGCCGCCTCCCTCTCCCTCGCCTTCCTCACCCAGGAAGAAATCGCCGAACGCGCCGCGCGGGCCTGCACCCACCTCGAAAACGCGGTCGCCCTGTATCAGGCGGGCGTTCCCGCCGCGCGAATTCCGGACCTGCTCCCGCCCGAACCCATCGTCACCGCCCTAACGTTCACCGACCGCTCCCTTCCCGAGGCCCAGCTCGGCGCGATACCCTCGACCCTCGTCACCGTGACCTGGGCCTCGACCGGAGCCACCGCCGCCGCCGGTCTCTCGCAGTGGACCGGGGGCGACCACGAAACGACCCGCAACGCCTCCGTCGAAGTCATCCGGACCAATCCCACCCTCGCCGCCCCGCTCGCCCGCGCCCAAGCCTTTCACTGAGACCGGCCCAACCCACTCCTTTTTCCATGATCAAGAAAGTCGCCCTAACGAACATTCACACCGGACGCAAATCCGTGACCCTCGTCGATACCGGCACCGATGAGAAGGCGCTCGTCGGATCCGGCAAAACCCAGGTCGAGACGGCAGAGGTCTCCGACGTCAAAGGCCTCGATGAATCGATCCAGCGCCTCACTGGGAAAAAGAACAGCATGGAGGACCGCGTCGCCCTGTTCAACGGCCTCGCGAAATGCTTCGATCGCAACATTCCCATCATCAAGAGCTTTCACCTCCAGGCCAACCGGGTCAAGACACCGCGCTACCGCGGAATCATCGCCGACGTCGCCCACGATCTCAGCCAGGGGGAAAAGATCAGCGACGCGATGGAGAAGAAGATCGACGTCTTCGCCCCCGACATCATCGCCTTGATCCGCGCCGGAGAGGAATCGGGTCGTCTCCCCGAGATCTTCCGACGCCTCGGCAACAGCCAGAAAAAAACCTCGCGGATTCTCAAAAAACTCAAGTCCGGGATGATTTACCCGGCCGTCGTCACCTGCCTCGGGATCGGCGTGGTCATCACGATGAGCTTCACCCTCGTGCCCGCGATGTCGAAACTCTATACCTCGCTCGATTCGGAGCTGCCTCTCGCGACCACCGTGATGATGAAATTTTCCGAAATCCTCCTGCAGCAGCCCTGGCTCGTCGCGGTCCCCGTGATCGGTCTCGGCCTGTTGTTCAAAAACTGGGGGAAGATCGCCCGCATCCCCCTCATGCAAACTCTCTTCCTGAAACTGCCCGGCATTTCCGGACTGGTTCGGAAATCCGCCGCCGCGGTCGGCTTCCGCACTCTCGCGCTCCTCATGGAAGCGAACGTCCGGCTCACCTCCGCGCTCGACATCACCAGCCAGACCTCCTGGCACCACCACTACAAAACGTTTTTTGACCGGGTCAAAGGCCACATCCTCGCCGGTCTCACCCTGCCCGACGCCTTTCTCGTGGAATCCCACTGGCTCGGCGATGACGGACGCATGATCTGCGGACTCATGGAAACCGCCGCCGAAACCGGAGGCGGCACCGAACTTCTCAACGAGATCGCCGAAGACTACGAAGACGAACTCGACACCGCCGCCAATCAAATCGACAAACTCATCGAGCCGATCACCATCGTGATTCTCGGCACTCTCGTCGGGCTTCTCATCTACGCGATCTACGCACCGGTGTTCTCCCTCGGAGACGCCCTCCTCAGAAAAAAATAAGAAAGTAAAAGCAAATAGTACGGAATCCCAAACCGATTCCATAAAATTCCGTTTTTCTTTATCATTTTTGTTGAAATTATAGAAATTACTGCTTATCTTCGCCCCGGGCACTCTTCCCTAGGATCCCGTTTTTACTCAACCAACAACCCAACCAACCCGAAACATCCTAATTCATGAAGCTCCATCCAGCCAAAACGATCCACGCAGGTTTCAGCCTTGTGGAGATGCTCGTGGTGATCGCCGTCATCGGCATCATCGCGGCGATCGCGGTGCCGAACATCGGCCGTATCAACGAATCGGCGAAAGAGGCCACCGCCCGTCGCAACGCACAGAACATCGCCTCGGTCTTCGCCTCGGCGCAGGCGGCGGGTCTTCGCTTCGGCGGAACCTCCACCAGCGCGGCGGACATCACCGAGGCCATCGTCACCGGTGCCAAAGTCACCGAAAAAGGCCCCTTCGAGGACACCTGGTTCGGAGTCCCCGGTCTCACCGATGACGACCAAACCGCCGCCCTGACCTATCTCGCCTATGATGCGAACAGCGACCAGCTCCTCTACAGAGGGGACGTGGACCGCTAATTTTTCGCGTCGCCCGCGGCAGCGGGGTGACCGGATTCCTTGCATCCGGCACCCGCTTTCGCAGGTGTCGGAATTTTTGCTCTTCTCCCGGATGACCCCCTCCCGATCCCCCCGTTGCCGCCGCGCCTTCACCATGGTGGAGATGCTGATCGTCATCGCCGTGATCGGGATCATGTCCGGGCTCGTCATCTCGGCTTTCTCCAACGCCGCGCAGGACACCCGCCGGGTCGTCACCCGCCAGCAGCAGGCTGCCGTCCAGAACGCCGTCAACGCCTGGGTCAGCAAGGTCTCGCAACAACAGGGTCTCGCCCAGACCCGCACCCTCTACAATCTCGCCGCCTCCAGCAAAGGCCGCCTCGAATTGGTGAAGGACTACCTCGACGAGAGCACCTTCTCCCACTTCCTCGCCAACACGACGAACAACGGCGAGGTCAAAAGCGCCGCCCTCGGCAAAACCAACCAGTACCTTCTCCTCGATACCTGGACCGCCAATTCCTACCCGAAAGTGGAACTGAAATAGCGTTCCAACCCACCCTCCATGATCACGACCCGCCTCAGAAAAGGCTTCCGCGCCTTCTCCCTCGTCGAAGTTCTCGCCGCGGTCAGCATCATCGGCATTATCGCCTTCCTCGCGATCCCCAACATCGTCGCGATCAAGCAGGACTCCGAGCGCAATCTCGCGATCTCCCGGGCCGAGGCGGTCAACATGGCGATCGTCTCCTACATGCAATCCAACGGCAAGGCCGCCGTCGCCCCCTCCTGGTCGGGACTCGACGACCAGCAGCGCTACACCCTGCTGATCCCCTACCTTTCCTTCGCCCCGGCCAGTCTCGCCGATTTCATCCCGGCGGGCTACGGCATCACCCTGCCAACCAACCTGGAAGCCCTGACCAAGTCCGTCCTAACCGACCTCACCACAGAAACCGCAATCGCTTACTAGGAGCTAAAAAACTAAACCGCTAACAGCTAAAAAGCTAAAAAGCTAAAAAGCTAAAAAACCATGACCACGCAACGCCCGACAGCCGCCTTTTCCCTCGTGGAAGTGATCGCCACCGTGGCGGTGATCGGACTGCTCTCCGCCCTCGCCATTCCCTCGGTCGGTCGCGTCGTCGAGAGTTCCCGCCGCGGCGTGGCCGAAAATATCGTCCAGACCCTCAACAAGGCCACCCGCCAGTTCGGCCATTCCCAGTGGGATCTCCGCACGACCCCGGCGTCGGGTTCGGCCGCAGACGAACTCCTCCTCCTCCGCACCCTGCAATGGCGCGACACCCGAAACGCCGAGCTGAACCCGCCCGGCCCCTTCATGAAGACGGACTGGAATCCCACCCTCTCCACCAGCGGCGAAGACTACCGCGCCGAGTGGACCGGCTCCTCGTGGTGCCTCCGCGAACCCGGCACCCCGGGCGCCGGATTGAAAATTGTCTTCGACGGTTCCGATCTCGGCACTCCCTACCTACACGACGCCTCCTTCACCCCGGTGGGTTTGCCCTGATCCTCCGCCGCACTTCCCGTCCCCCACGATTTTTCCATGAGCCTCTCCGTCGCCACCGCTCCCCTGCCGGCAGATCGCCACGGCACCGACGTATCGAGCGCTCGCGGCGGCGGCGTCTCCGCCCCTTCTCCTTTCGCGAGTGGTCTGGAGGGGCTGATGTCCCTCGAAGGCACCGCGGTGCAGTTCGGCATCCTCCCCGTCAAACTTCCCCGCGAAACCTGCTCGGTCGACGCCGAAAATCTCCTCCGCCGTCTCGGCCGTTTCCCCCAGACCGACAATCCCTGGCTGCCCGTCGCGACCCTGGGACCCTGCCTCATTTTCGCCCACCACTCGCCCCGCTCCGCCGACATGTGGGGAGTGCCGCCCTTTCTCGCCGTCAAGGTGGCGATCTCTCAGGACCAATACGAGAAGATCCGCAAAGACCTCGTCATGCGACTCTCCGCGACGCCCCTACCGCGCCACAACGATCTCGAGAGCGTCCCCGCGCCGCACTTCGAACCGGGAGACCTCGAGGGCGCCTTCCGTTGGCTCCTCGAACACTATCCCTTCGAAGCCGACCGATCCGAACGCCTCGGCATGCTCTACGCCCAGGCCAAGGACAAAGCGGGCCTCCTCGATCGCGAAGCCTACAACGCCCTCATGCCCTCCCTCGGCGTGGCCCTGCAATACCTCACCGACGGACCGCTCCTGCTCTGCTTCAATCCCGAGGAAGCCGCCAAGCAAGATCGTTTCCCCACCCCTCTCCTCGAAAAGCACAACGTCTATCCGCTCTACTGCGGCGACCACAAGGTCTACCTGCTCTCCGCCGAAAAGAGCAATTACAACTTCGAAGACGAATGGCTCTCCCAGGGAAAAGATCCCGTCGATTTCATCCCCGTCCTCGCCGACGCCGCCCTGATCCGCTCCCTCATCAGCCGCGTCGGCAGCAAGGTCGCCAAAGCCGCTGGCATCGAAGTCGAAAAATCCACCCTCAGCCTTTCCGACTCGGCCGGTCTCGTCGTCATCGAACCCGACGACATGGCGCAGATCAACCCGCAAAACCTCAACCACTCCGCCGAGGAACTGATCCACTGGATCCTCTACACCGCGATCACCAGCCGCGCCTCCGACCTCCACCTCGAAAAATACTACAACGTGGCCCGGTTCCGCGCCCGCATCGACGGCAAGCTGCGGGTCATCTACACCGCCCCCGAGGAGATGACGCAGCGCTTCGTCGCCATCCTCAAAAACTACTCCAACATGAACCAGTCGAGGCAAGAGGCCCTCGACGGTCGCTTCGCCCTCTCCATCGGACGCCGCCGCATCGACGTCCGCGTCGCCGCGGTGCCCTGCCGCAACGAGATGCAAAAGATCATCATGCGCTTCCTCGACAAGCAGGACGGCATGAAGGAGCTCTCCCAGCTCAATTTTTCCAAACGCCAGAGCGCCATCGTCAAGCGGGTCATGAGCCGGGACCAGGGGCTCATTCTCATCACCGGCCCGACCGGCTCGGGCAAGACGACCACCCTCTACGCGCTCATCAACAGCGTCAACGACGAGGCCCTCAACATCCACACCATCGAAGACCCCATCGAATACGAGATCGAAGGCATCAACCAAACCCAGACCGATCCCACCCACGGACTCACCTTCGCCACCGGATTGCGCGCCCTCCTGCGGTCCGATCCCGACGTCATCCTCATCGGAGAGTGCCGCGACAAAGAGACCGCCAGCTCCGCGATCAACGCCTCCCAGACCGGACACCTCGTCCTCACCACCCTGCACGCCAACGACTCCCTGCGCGCCGTCTCCCGCCTGCTCTCCATGGGCGTCGAACCGCACCTCGTCAGCGATTCCCTCGCCATGTCCCAGGCCCAGCGGCTCGTCCGCCGCCTCTGCAACTACTGCAAACGCCCCTTCATCGCCACCCCCCGCATCCGCGAACTTTTCGCCCGCCAGGGTATGCCGCTGGAAAAGGAAAACACCACCATCTTCATCGCCAGCGGTTGCTCCGAATGCTCCGGGACCGGCTACACCGGACGCGTCGCCCTCATGGAAATGACCGAGATCAACACCGAACTCTCCGACCTCATCGAGCGCCAGGCCACCCAGACCGAACTGCGCCACGCCGCCACCCGGACCGGTTTCCAAACCCTTTATCAAGAAGGACTCATCCACGTCCTCGCCGGCAACACCACCCTCGACGAAATTCAAAAAGTCAGCTACACCGCCTACTAACTCCTTCCCCTTTTATCCATGAACGCCATCGCCACCGACCCCACCCCCGCTGCCGCCACCGCTCCCGCCGAGACCCTCACCGAACCCCGCATCCTCGTCGTCGATGACGAACAGGCCATGCAATTGCTCGCCTCCGCCATCATCAAAAAACTCGGCTACCATCCCGCCGCCGCCTCCAGCGGAGAAGAAGCCGTCGAAATGTACCGCCAGGCCAATCTGGAAGGCCGCGGCTACGAAGTCGTGGTGATGGACCTCGCCCTCCCCGGCGGCATCTCCGGACTCGAAGCCACCCTCGCCATCAAACAAATCGACGGAAACGCCAAGGTCATCGTCAGCAGCGGCTACCTCGAACAGAACGCCCGCAACGCCGCCCTCGAACACGGCTTCTCCGGTATCCTGCCCAAGCCCTACACCGCCGAACGCCTCGCCTCGGAACTGCGCTGGGTCATGAAACAGGCCTGAGCCTCCCCGGAGGTCGGCGGCGGCTTCACTCCTCCGAACGGGCGGCCAGCGCCTTGATCAAGGCATCCGCCGCCTCCACCGCGTACTTCGCCTTGTCCTGCAGGGTGCAGTTCACACTGAGCCGCGAGACCACCCCCTCGAAAAGATGCACCGCGAAATACTCCCGCTTGGTCAAGCCCGTGTCCTCGCGGCCCAAAAGGCCCGGGACATCGCCGGATGCGGAAATCGGAGAAGGAAAAGCACTGTCGTCACCTGATATGGCCATACTTTCTCAAGGTGCCATAGTTTCCGACCTCTGACAATCCCGGAACGGCGGGGGTGAAGCTGAGGGCGTGCATCCGGCAACCGGAAAGCGCCCGGATTTCGGTCCAAGGTCACATCCGACGGGGCTTGTGCAGGGCGCTAGAAAAGCGCCCCTCCTTGGGGTCAAACGTCGTTCGAGCGCCAGCAAACAGATAGGGGTAGGGACGGCGCATTGGTTTGCGCCGCCCCTCCCTCCGAACCGGACTGGCGGATTTGATTCACTGCGCTCACCCTTCGGGCAGCCTACGGCTGTCTATCTCCGGCTTCGCCTCCGAT